>RZZS01000150.1 GCA_009929775.1 Alphaproteobacteria bacterium | reverse complement strand
GAACCTCGCGGTGTTGCGCCACATCGCCCTGTCGCGGCTGAAGAACGACAGCACCACACTCGGCATCAAGAACAAACGTCTCAAGGCGGGCTGGGACGAACGATACTTGGAGAAACTCCTCTTCGAGGTGCCACAGACCGCGGGTCAGAACGCTCCATCAGGTCCTCCCAATATTAGCTGCGGTCGATGCGATTGCCCTGCGGGGACAGCAGCGCAGCGGGCCATGGTGAACAGGTGTAAGCAGAGTAAAGTTAAACTGTTCCGCATCATGTTGCATTGGCCTGAGAAACGGTATCAGGATTTCCGTTCTCGACCACTAGAGTCGCGTTCGAGTGCTCGGCAAAACAGGATTTTTGGTTCCATCCTGAGGCCGCTTAGCACCCGAGTGGTGCCTTGACCGATCGTAAATCCGGGCTAATCTTAACCCCAGAGACGGTTAGATTCCCTATCCGTTTTTTCTAATGGGAGGCTACTGCCACCCAAAGGTTATCCGCCTGATCCACTTCCACCCCGCCCTGCTGCTGTTCGGCATCAGCCCAGGTGTCAACCTCGTGAAGGGCTGACCCCACCGCCAGACCCGAGGGTTGTCGTTGTTTGAATTGCCTGAAAGTATGACAGGTGAGGAGCGAGAGTTGGATTAGCTCAAAAAACTTAACACAACGAACCTGGAACGATCAGAAGGAGCATACGATGTTTTCCAAGATCTGGTTTCGTGGTCTAGTGACGTGCGCTATTGTCGCACTCTGCGCGGCGCCCGCGATGGCGCAGACAGGCTGGCAGAATCTCGGCTCGAGGGATAACCTAATCGACCATCACTTGTGGGAAAATTTCATCAGCCCTCGCTCGTGGGACAGGTTCATAGCCCGTCTCGAAAAGCACGACTTTATCGTTACCGAGGGAGATCCCATCAAATTCGATCCCATCGGAAAATACTGTGACGGCAACTTTCCGAATGCGCTCTACGCCAACTACGGGGCGCCGTATACAGCAGCGGCTTTAGGACCCTCCCCGCGCGCTCTGGGCGGCTTGCCGGAAGAGGTCAAGGAGGTCGCACTCGAGCTGCCCATCATTCGGCTCGCCGCCGACGAGGCCGTTGTCCTCATCGGCTTGACCCCGCCTCGGGCGGCCTACTTCAGCTATCAGATCTATCTCGCCACCCGGTGGTATACGAGCGAGACAACACCTGGCGAAGCTAAAGTTGAGCTGCTGCTGAACAGTCTCGGCGATACGGTCAACATGCAGACCATCAATACCATCGGTCGCAAGCCCTTCAAGCGTCCCATGGTGTTCATCTTCACGGCCGACCGGGGGATCGACGCCCGGGTGCGAGACGCCCTGCGACGCGCAGGCTACCCCGCCGCCATCATCAACACGATCGTGGTGCCGTCGGCGGCCCTGAAGCTCGGCTTCGAGTCGGATAGCGATACCTTTCTCATCACCAACCGCAATGCCCTGTGGGTGGACCCTGTGGTCGGTGATGCGTACGTGGAGAACCCGACCTACCGGGTCCTGCGCCTGACGCCTGAGCCCGAGGCGGTGCTTGATCCGTTTCCGACTCCTGCGCTGCGGGTCCGGGGCACCGGCCAGACCGAGATCGACCTGACCCCCACGCTCGCCCGCCTTCGCGCGGCCATCATCGAGCATTATGCAGCCCTCGGGTACACGGAAAAAGAGTACATCACCAAGACGATCCTCTACGAGGGGTACGACTTCACGCAGCGTAAGGTTGCGACCCTCGGCGACACCCGCGACGCCCTGTACCTCGGCGCCGGCGACGTTCCGGAGTTCGGTCTGACCGATCCAATGACGCTCACCGAAGGCGACGAGTTCCTGATCGCCTTCGGGCTCAACCACATGGCCACCGGCAGGGCGACCTACGTCAACCTCAACACCTACACCAGCGGGCCTTCGAAAATGGCCCTGGGCAGCGCGTACCCTGAGGACCTGGAGGGCAGCGCCTATCAGTACCTGTCCCCGAGCGACCCAGACGGCGAGTTGACCTACGCCTACAAGATCTCCCGCGACTGCGACGAAGGTGAGGGCTTCTGCCTGCCGCTCGCAGTACCTGTCGAAGGCTGCAAAAACAAAGATGGAACCGAGATACTCACCGACGATAGCCCACTCGGGGTCGTCTTCCGACTCTACCTGGAACCGTCCACCAGCATCGGCGCGGCATTCCCGGAGGTCGTCTACGACCAGGTCATCAAGTTCACACGCTAGCCCTAGCGCTGTCGGATCGCGGTGTCCGGAGGTGCAGCTTCGGTTGCCGCACTGAGTCGTCGCGACGGGCCAGGTCCTGGGGGAGCGTTGAGAGCGGAGGGCGGGGTCAGCTCTTGACTTTTGCCTTTCCAGGGGGCAGTAGGGTCACCCATTGCGCACTTCTGGCTTCGCTCCGTGAGCGGTCCGGGCCGTGTGGTACATGTGAGCCCTGACCTTGACACCGCCACGGTCTGGATCGCTCACGGCGCGCAAGATTCCGATTAGGCCGCGTGACGCAGATGCAGTTCGATGTGCAGGCCCGCCGAGGCAGCCATGTTGACCAGCGTATCCAGGCTAAACAGGTGGATCTTCCCGCGCAGGAGATCGGACACGCGCGGTTGGGTGACCCCCAGTTGCTTCGCGGCTTGCGCTTGCGTGAGGCCCGCCTGGGTCAGATGGTCTTTCAAGGCCATCATCAAGGCG
>RZZS01000077.1 GCA_009929775.1 Alphaproteobacteria bacterium | reverse complement strand
GCCCCAGCGGCCCGCCCCCGCTGCCACTCTTCGCCACCCCCGCGAACCAGAGAGCCGCGCTATGACAAACATACCGCCGGAATTTTGGGGAGACTATAGGAATCCTCCGCCTTGACGCCCAGCACCTGTATCAGGTAAAGCCGGATCAGGCGAATATCGGCGCAGGTTTCGGAGACTTCCTCGCGGATTTCCGAAGGGATAAAGAGCCGCTTTTCATGGCTGTCCAGAAGCCGTTTCAGAGTTTCCAGCGTGTTCATCTGGCCGAGAAGGCCCAAAGCCAGCGCCAGTTTCCGGCAGTCCTTGATCGCCCGAAGGCGCGGGCTTTTCTGACCCTTCGGCGCGTTCTCATCGAACAACCCGGCTTTGATATAGGCGCTGAGCGCTTGTCCGGCGGCGTTTTCCTCCAGCCACGCGCGCTCATCACCGTTGTTTGAGCCCTTATCGTCCGGGCGCGCCATTTCTCTGAGACATTCCACACGCTCAATTTTTAACTGCTCTGCCTGCGTCCTCGGAGAGCGCTGCAAAAAAAGGTCCGGAGACCTTTTCGGATCTCCGGACAAACGGCGGTAATAGAGGGTGTGTAATGATCTTTATACATCGTCCTGACGTGCATGGCAAGAGAAAAAGCATGCTGTCCAACAAAAAAAATATCAAATCCGGCTTTCGGAAGTAAATGTGAATATAGTAAGCCGAAGTTTAGTATAAAATAAGTGCCGCGATCGATTGTATTGTCTTTTTTGGGCGCCAAAACCACACCCGCAATTCTACAAGCGACAGCGACTTGCGTTTTAGTTACTCTTCCCTTTGGGTTTTCCCAAGTCGGGTGCGGTACTTGAGTCTTAAACCGCAACGGCTGTTTGCAGGGACTCCTGACCCCACTCAGACCATGATCCATCGTAAACGCTTACCGCTTTGTTCCCGAGTTCATGCAGTGCGAGGACAATGACACACGCCGTGACGCCGCTGCCGCAGGTCGCGATGATCGTTTTGGAAGGGTCTATACCCGCGGTTTCCAAAATACCGGCAAGCTCGCTTCGCTTCTTCAGCCTGCCAGTATCCGGGTCGACCAGGCTCCCGCATGGGACGCTGACGCTTCCCGGAATGTGTCCCGATCTTAGCCCGGCTCGAGGTTCCGGTGCTGTACCGGAGAAGCGCTCGCAGGAACGCGCATCGGCAATAATGATGTCGGAGTCGTCGATGGCGGCTTCTACGTCTTTAATATGACGTACAAGCTCGGATCGAAGTCGTGCGGTGAAAGTACCCGGGGCAGGCGTATCCGGGAGATGGCTGTTCAGGGGCATACCGAGCGACTTCCAGTATGGCAGGCCGCCATTCAGGACGCGCACCCTGTCATGACCGAACGCGCGGAACGTCCACCAGGCGCGGCTCGGTCCCATCACCAGGCCGCTCTGTCCGTAAATAACGACCTCGTCCTCGTTTGAGATTCCGAGACGCGACACAGTTGCGCCGAACTCGTCCGCCGTCGGAAGCATGTGGGGAAGCGGCGATGTCTTGTCCGCAACGTCATCGATGTCAAAAAATACGGAACGACCGATACGCGTGCGCTGGAAATTTTCGAACGGGTTTTCTTCAGATCCCGGCAGCACAAAAGAAGCATCAACGATTTTTACCGCAATATTATTTTCGATCTTCAACAGCAATTCTTCTGGCTCGATCAAGGCAGAAGTAAAACCTGCATCCATGACATATCCCCGGGGCAATGTGAGTTTGACTGCGTATCGTGTTGAATCGATACCAGATTCGCGCCGGTCTGTAAGCAATTTTCGCCGCGCGGGACGGGAACGGGTGGATAGTTTTAAAAACGGGCACGGCGCCTTTCATTTCCCGCGGTGGGTCGGTTTCCGATCTCACTGCGGGGCGTCGGCTCCGGGCCGCCCGCACCAGAGAACCTGATCGATATCATCCGCACCGCTTGCAAGCATCGCAAGCCGGTCAACCCCGAGGGCGATCCCCCCGGCCTCTGGCATTCCTTCTTCAAGCGCGGCGATGAAACCTCGATCGACGGGCCAGATTTCGCCGTAAAGCTGCTCCTTGAGCCGAAGGTCCGCCTCGAATCGTTCTCGCTGGACCTTCGCATCGCTAAGCTCTCCGAAAGCGTTCGCGAGCTCCAGTCCGCATACATAAACTTCAAACCGCTCGGCAAACCGCGGGTCTTCAGGCTTCGGCCGCGACAGGGCCGCCATGGAAACGGGATAGTCAAAAAGAATTGTCGGCCGCCCGAATCCGAGCCTCGGCTCGATAAATTCGAGGAAAATCCGGAAAAACAGATCGTCCCAGCTATCATCGTCCGATGTATGAAGGCCTCTCGCAATGGCGGCGGCCCGAATGGCACGCGTGTCGTCAAGAAGGGGCTCGATATCGATCGCGGCATAGTTCCGGAACGCATCGCAGACGCTGATCCGCTCCCACTCGCTAAAAGGATTGGCGATCACATCCCGATGCCGGAACTCCACAACGTTCGCGCCGCGCGCGCAGGCGCGGAGCAGCGACACACAATCGTCCATAATTTCCCGGTATCCGGAGCGAGCACGGTACCATTCGAGCATGGTGAACTCGGGACTATGGAGACGAGAGCCCTCTGCATTGCGATAGCAGTGGCAAATCTGAAATATCTTTGGCAGCCCGGCGACAAGAAGCTTTTTCATGGCAAATTCGGGACTGGTGTGAAGAAAAAGCGCGTCGACCCTGTCCTGCGTCGCGTTTGTGATTTCGGTACGCATGGCCCGCAAATGGGCCTCCATTCCCGGCGAAACCTGAAGGGCAGGGGTCTCAACCTCCCAGAACCCCTGTTCCTCAAACCAGCTCCGCATGGCACGAATAACGGCCATCCGCGTTTCCAGGTGCCGGGACTTCGCCGAAAAGCGTTCAGCCTGCCACCACATGCTTGCAATTTCCTTTCAAACCGTATAAAACACGCCCGAGTTTATGTAAGGAGCGGCAAAATGAAAGCAGATATTCACCCCGATTATCACGAAATCAAGGTCGTGATGACGGACGGCACCGAATACACGACGCGCTCGACCTGGGGCAAGGAAGGCGACACGCTGCGCCTCGACGTCGACAGCAAGTCGCACCCGGCCTATACCGGCGGCGCGCACAAGGTGATCGAAAAGGGCCAGCTGTCCAAGTTCGAAAAGCGTTTCGGCAACTTCCTTGGCGGCGGCTCGGCCGAAGAAAAGAAGGACGGCGAGGGCAAGGCCCACTGATATCCGGCCTCTTCGAATTACCGGCGCCGCAGGAAACTGCGGCGCTTTTTCTGTTTCTTCACGCCGCTTCGAGCTGCTTCAACGCGCTTGAAAGCTTGGTGAGGGCATTTTCAGCCTCATTGCGGCGAGCGCGTTGCTCTTCCACAACCTCTTCAGGCGCTTTAGCCACGAAATTCTCGTTGGAGAGCTTCTGGTCGATCTTGCTGATGTCCGATTGCAGGCGCTCGATTTCCTTGCGCAGGCGGGCGCGCTCCTTGTCGAGGTCGATAATGTCCGCGATCGGCAGGATAACGGTCGCCTCGTCGACGACGGTCTGAATACTGCCCCCTGGCACGGCGTTCGTCAGATTGATCGAATCGAGACGAGCCATGCGCTGAAGGATCTCGCCATAGGCGTCCAGTCGAGCTTTCGTTTCATCGGACGCGTCCTTGACGAGCAGCGCGATTTTCGCCCCGGCCGGCACGTTCATATCCGAGCGCACGCTCCGGATTTCAGCGATGAACTTTGCAAGCCACGCCATTTCCGCAATGGCGGCGTCCTTGACGAGGTTGTCGCCATACTCCGGCCACGCCGCGCGCAGGAGCGACCCGTCCCGCCGGGCGATGTTTTCGTAGAGTTCCTCCGTCAAAAACGGCATGAACGGATTGAGGAGAGAGAGAATCTGGTCGAGGATCCACGCCGTCGTCGCGCGCGTTTCGATCGCGCGTGAGTCGCTCGCTTCCCGCTCGCCGAGCACAGGCTTTGTGTACTCGAGGTACCAGTCGCAGAACGTCCCCCACGTGAAGTGATAAATCGCGTTGGCCGCATCATTGAACCGGTAGGACTCAAGCGCCTGATCGATCGCGCGGCGCGTCTTGACGACTTCAGAGACGATCCACTGGTTCGGAACGTACGCGACCTTCCCCGGATCGAAGGCCGGGTCGGGCCGGCAATCGTTCATCTCGCAGTAACGCGCGGCGTTCCAGAGTTTGGTAGCAAAATTCCGGTAGCCTTCGACTCGCTCCTCGGACATCTTGACGTCGCGCCCCTGCGCCGCCATGGCCGTCAGCGTAAAGCGCAGCGCGTCCGCACCGAAGCGGTCGATAAGCTCGAGAGGGTCGATGACATTGCCCTTGGACTTCGACATCTTCTGTCCCTTCGAGTCGCGGACGAGGGCATGGATATAGACGTCGCGGAAGGGCACGTCGCCCATGAAGTGCAGGCCCATCATCATCATCCGGGATACCCAGAAGGTGATGATGTCGAATCCGGTAACGAGAACGTCGCCCGGATAGTAGCGTTCGAGTTCCTTCGTTTTGTCGGGCCAGCCGAGAGTCGAAAACGGCCACAGGGCGGACGAAAACCACGTGTCGAGAACGTCCTCGTCCTGCGTCAGCTTTATGCCTTTACCGGCTTGCGCCTGCGCCTCTTCCGGGCTTTCGGCGACGAAAACGTTCCCGTCTTCGTCGTACCATACGGGAATCTGGTGGCCCCACCACAACTGGCGGGAAATGCACCACGGCAACTGGTTTTCCAGCCAGTCGAAATACATGTTCTCGTACTGCTTCGGATGGAACCGCGTGCGACCGTCCCGAACGGCCTCGATGGCCGGCTTCGCGAGCGTGGGCGTGTCGACATACCACTGGTCGGTCAGATACGGCTCGATGACGACGCCCGAACGGTCGCCGTACGGCATCATCAGCGTATGGTCCCTGATCTCGACAAGGAAGTCGCCTTCGTCGAGTTCCCGGACGATCGCCTTGCGCGCCTCGAACCGGTCGAGCCCTTGCAGGTGTTTGGGCGCGTTTTCGTTCAAACGGGCGTCCATGTCGAAAATGTTGATCATCGGCAGGTCGTGCCGCTTTCCGACTTCAAAGTCGTTGAAGTCGTGCGCCGGGGTGATTTTCACAGCTCCGGTTCCCTGTTCGGGATCAGCGTGTTCGTCGGCCACGATCGGGATCAGGCGGTTGGCGATGGGCAGCATCGCGAACTTACCGATCAAATCCTTGTAGCGATCATCCTCGGGGTGGACGGCAACCGCCGTGTCGCCCAGCATGGTTTCAGGCCGGGTTGTCGCAACGACAATGGATCGGGCCTCAACCCCTTCGATCGGATAGGCGATATGCCACATGTGGCCCTTGACTTCGCGCTGCTCGACTTCGAGGTCGGAAATCGCCGTATGCAGCTTCGGGTCCCAGTTAACAAGCCTCTTGTCGCGATAGATCATACCTTCGCGGTAGAGCTGAACGAACACCTTGCGAACGGCTTTTGACAAGCCTTCGTCCATCGTAAAGCGCTCCCGCGCCCAGTCCGGCGTCGCGCCGAGACGGCGGGTCTGTCCCGTAATCGTGTTGCCCGAAAGCGCCTTCCATTCCCAGACCTTCTCGAGAAACTTCTCGCGCCCGAGATCGCGGCGGTGAACGCCCTCGGCCTCCAGTCGGCGCTCGACAACCATCTGGGTCGCGATCCCGGCATGGTCCGTACCCGGTTGCCACAACGCGTCCCGCCCGGTGCGCCGGTAATAGCGCGTCAGGATGTCCTGAAGCGTCATGTTGAGCGCGTGGCCCATGTGGAGGCTGCCGGTTACGTTCGGCGGCGGCATCATGACGGCGAAGGGGGCCAGGTTGCTCTCGGGATTGCAGGCAAACGCGCCGGCTTCCTCCCATTCCCTGTAGTGCTTCGCTTCAATGGCCGAGGGCTCAAACGTCTTTTCCAGCATGGTTCATTCCTGACTGCCCGGCACGTCGGGCCGGTTCTGTTAAAGGAAAAACAGGGCAAAGAGCCCCGCAACGTTGTTTTCGTGAAGGTTTTAATCGTCCAGAGCCCGTTGGGCAAGCTTTTCGAGCTCCTTCTGGACGAGCTTTTCGACCATGCCGGGGAGATTTTCGTCGATCCACTCGCGCAGCATGGGCTTGAGCATGTCGCGCACGATATCTTCAAGCGTCCCGCCAGCGATACCGGGCCGGTGAATCGGCATGCTGGATGTCAGCCGGCCAAAGCCTTCCATGACGGCTCCACGGGCCGCATCGGTGAAGATGGACTCTTCGTCAGATGTTTCAGGCATCGGCCCTGGTTCGGGCTCAGGTTCCGGTTCCAGTTCAGGCTCGAACTCATCTTCCGCGTCGCGCAGGTCAACTTCCATGACTTCCTGCGTCTGAGCAGCATTGAAGTTTTCTTCGAAATCCACATCTTCCTCGGATTCGTCGGCATCGACCCGCTCGGTGAGCTCGATAGGTTCTTCTTCCGGTTCAGGATCGGGCTCAGGTTGAGGCTCCGGCTCTGGCTCCTCTGCCACCGGCGCTTCGTCCTCATCGTCCGAGATAATCTGGCGGATTGACGCCAGGATTTCCTCAATGGACGGTTCCTGTTCCGTGTCTTTTTCGGCCATTAGTACGGTAAATTACTGTTCGTGTTTAACCCGATCAGTTTTATATATTGCAAACAGGTTGTCAAAGCTCCCCGCCAATTTGGCCCACAGGTTCTTCGATGCCCGTATCGAATATTGCCCACTTTATTTTGTGAAGATGAGCGTCCGCGTCGAGCGGGTCTTTCGGAAACCCCAGATTCGACGCGGTAAGCAGGCCAACGGACCGCGCAAGCGTATACGCGGCGACAACTTCGTTCGTTTGGGCCGTCACCAGTGCAACCCGCGCATCGAGGACTTCCTGATCGGCGTCGAGAGCGTCAAGCACGGTTCGCGTGCCGAGCTCCATTTCCTGATAAACGCCGTCCCTTGCGATCTCGGCCGCATCAACCTGCGCCGAGCGGGATCGGATCTCCGCCCGCGCGGCGGCGAGGGCTTCCCACGCGCTGATGACGCTCTGGCGGACAGCGCGGGTTTGCTCGACAATTCCCATACGAAGCTGGTTCGCTGTATGCTTGGCCTGCCGTACTCTGGAGCGTACCGAACCGGCCTCGTACAAAGGAACCGACGCCGTCAGTCCGATGGCGCCAACTGTCGATTCCTCCAGGAGACCCGGCTGGGGATCGCGCGTTTGCGTCCATGATCCAAACAGATCGACATGTGGTAGCAGTTCGCCGAAAATCACGTCGACAGTACCTGTCGAAGCAAGATGCGTATATTCGGCGGCTGCGATGAGGGGGTTGACATCCTCCGCCGTTGCAAGCGCCTCATCGAGCGTACCGGGAAGAAAAATGTCGATCTCCGGATGCGCGCAATCGCCTGGCTCGGCGCCCGTAATCCGAACGAATGTCGCTTCGCTCGCGCGCAGATCGGCAACCGAACGGGTAATGAGGGACTCAGCTTCGGCAACGCGCGCTTCCGCCTGACTGACGTCGGTCCGCGTCAGTTCGCCGACGTCGAACCGCGCCCGGGTTGCCTCAAGCTGACGCGCGATCACGTCGCGGTTTGCCTCGGCAAGCATTAGAATTGCCTTATCCTGAATGACGGCCATGTAGGCGGTTGCGGCTTGCAGCAAAACCGCTTGCTCAACGGACTCGAGCGCAGCGCGCTGGGCCCGGATCGTGTCCATGGCGGCATCCGTTGCGGCGATCGTGCTGCCTCCGGAGTAAACCGGCTGGAGAACTGTAAACTCGATCTCCTTTGACGTGCTTCCATCACCGACGCTGTCAGGTTCACTGTTCAGGGCTCCGGCAGTAACCGAGATACCCGCATCGATAACGGGCTTCCACCCTGCAAGCGCCTGCGGAAGCTCTTCCTGCGTTCCGAGGAGTTCGGAGCGTGCGGCGAGAACCGTCGGATTTTGCATGTACGTCAAATAGAGTGCGTCCCGGAGCGAAAATTCCCCCGACGCTTCAGCAATCGCGGTTTCAAGAGAGGGGGGATCCTTCGGCTTTTCTTTCGCGGAAACCGGCTCTCCGGAAAAAAAGATTGTTCCCGCCGCCGAAACCATGAGCAGGGCGCGAACAGTGCGGGTGAGTGTTACCATGGGAAATCTCCTGGCCGTTGACGGGGCTGCTAGAAAGAAAAAGCAGAGGCCGGCTCAAAGCCGGGAAGATACTGGGTTGAAACATCGAACAACGTTCTCGGTGAGATGTGGCCGTTTTCACTGCGACAAAACAAGGTAGCGCGACCGGTCGGGCTTCCGGGCGTCCTGATAACGGTCGCAAGTCGCCCGCCAGGTGCAAGCTGGCCTAGAAGGACCTTCGGCGGTTCGGCAACCGCGCCGTTCAGGAAAATGATGTCGTAGGGAGCGTGGTCCGGACAGCCTTCCGCAAGACGACGGTGAAAGGCGACGACGTTGAATATCTCCAGTCGCTCCCAGTGCTCCTGGGCGATGTTGAAGTTCGTCCGGAGATCGTCGATGGCGATCACCGTTGTAACAAGAGTCGACCAGATCGCGGGACTGTAGCCGGACCCGAACCCGACATCGAGCACGACGTCATCCTGTGAAGGCGCGGTTTCCTCCACGAGACGGGCATGGGACACGGGGGCGAGGAGGTGTCGACCAGGACCGGTCTCGATCTCTTCGTCCCGGTAGGCAACGCCCGTAAAGCGGGCCGGAACGAATACTTCGCGCGGCACGGACGCGAAGGCCGCCAGAACGTCGGGCCTCCGCACCGAGTTCGTGAGCAACTGGCACTGGACCATATTTCGGCGAAGGTTTTGAAATTTGACCATGGCTGGGGCTGGAATGAAGGGGGTAAACAATGCGCTCGCTATGAATCTAGCTAAACAGAGCGCGGATGGCCAGAGTTTTCCACAGCTGTGGATAACGCCTGTGGGCAACGGAGCGTTTGACATGGCCCGGTCGATGGCTCTATAAAACAGGTTCGTTGTCTGGCGCGGTGGCAGAGTGGCTATGCAGAGGACTGCAAATCCTTGTACGCCGGTTCGATTCCGGCCCGTGCCTCCAATTTTCGATTTCTTAACATCCAACACCGTCCATTAAGTCCGCCAAAACCCGCAGAAACCTGCGGGTTTTCTGTTTTCTGGCGCCAATAGCGTCCCTTGACGTTTGTTTACAGCCGGAAAATTTGTTGGTACATTTGTTGATATACCCACATACCAACAAAACATGTACCAACAAAATGAAACTGACCAATCTTGCTTGCGAACGCGCGAAACCCAGTGAAAAGCCTTACAAAATGGCCGACGGCCACGGCATGTTCCTTGAAATACGGCCAAACGGCTCGAAATACTGGCGGATGGCGTACAGGATTCACGGCAAGCAAAAACTTCTGGCCCTTGGCGTATACCCGCAAGTTTCGTTAAAGGAGGCACGGGAAAAGCGGCTTGAGGCCCGCAAGCTGATCGAACAGGGAATTGATCCCTGCAAGGACAAGCGCACAAAAAAACGCGAAGCTTGCGCCAACGCCAGTAACACCTTTAAATCCGTTGCCCTTGAATGGCACGAGAATCAGAAAGGCCGCTGGAGCGAGGATCACGCCAGTAACGTCCTGCATCGTCTCGAAACGGATATTTTTCCCTTCATCGGGTCGGAGCCGATTGCGGATATTGAAGCCCCCGACCTGCTGGATGTTTTAAGAAAAATCGAAAAACGCGGCGCACTGGACATTGCCGGACGTACCCGGCAGCTTTGCGGACAAGTCTTTCGTTATGGCATTCAAACGGGCCGGTGCAAGCGCGATCCTTCCGCCGACCTCAAAGGGGCGCTAAAATTCCGCAAGACAAACCATTTTGCCGCTATTGAATCCAAAGAAATCCTGGAACTTCTGGCGGCGCTGGAACGTAATGACGCCCGCCTGTATGCCCGCACCCGCCGCGCCATCAAACTTTCCATGCTGACATTTGTACGACCCGGAGAACTACGGCAGGCCCGGTGGAACGAAATCGACTTTAAGGCCCGCGAGTGGGTCATTCCGCCAGAACGCATGAAAATGCGCCGCGCCCACATCGTCCCCCTGTCCAAACAGGCCATTGAAACCCTGAAGGAACAAAAGGAAGAAACCGGCCATATCAATACCGATCTCGTCTTTCCCAGCCAGGTTAGACCCAGAGAGCCGATGTCCGATGGCACAGTCCGGATCGCCCTGCAAAAGCTCGGCTTCAAAGACCGGATGACCGCTCATTGCTTCCGCGCCCTCGCCCGCACCACGATCCGGGAAAAGCTGAATTACGATCCCGATGTCATTGAATGCCAACTGGCCCATAAAGCAGCCGGGCCGCTCGGCGAAGCCTATAACCGGGCCCAGTTCCTCGACCAGCGAAAAAAGATGATGCAGGACTGGGCGAACTATCTGGACGCCGTTGCACAGCAACGGACAGTCATAACCGGCAAGTTCGGGACAGGCGCATAATCCGCGCCTGACAGCAGTTGCGTCAATGTCGCTTATGGCGTTTCATGCGGTTCGAGCGTAGATCGTCGCAAAGCCGCCCGGAATCTCCACGTAAGGCAAGATAAAAGATCGCCCTCCGGGGATCGCTATCCCTTTGTCTGCACATCGTTTTTTTGTTTCTGGCCGGAGATGCGGAGGTAAATCGTAGGCAACCGCCTGTTTTTGCTATGTCTTTTTGGAGGGCGTTTTAGGGGGACGATTTCAGGCCGAAGCCAGACCAGGCATTTTCAAAAGTCACATGATCCGTCTGGCCGGGAAAGGGGGAGGCAGCCACATGGCGCAAATCATCGTACATAACGGCCATAAGAGGATTTTCCAGCCCACCCTATAATGAGGGGATGTTTCCGAAATTAAGGGAAGGGCGGCATGACGATGAACCACAACTCAAACACAACTGGCAAAAAGGCCCCGGCTCTGACTGACCTTCCCCTTTTTTCCGCCTCCAAAAACCCGCCCGCGCTCAAAATCTTGCGCCTCCCGGAAGTCATCGCCCGCGTCGGCCTGAAACGCGCCTCGATCTACCACCGCATCAGCGAAGGCACCTTCCCCAAACCCGTCCCCCTCGGCCCCCGTGCCGTCGGTTGGCTGGAGCATGAAATCGACGCTTGGTTGCGTCGGCGTTTGGAAGAGAGGAATAACTGCAACCGACATAGGTAGTAAGTGCGGCCAAACACGCAGGATCAGTTCAGCCAACCCTTTGCTTCAAGCCGGTCCCAAGCCATGGCAATATGCGGCTCTTTCATGAGGGCTTTTTTGCGCTCGTTCCAGTCCGGCTTGTCTTCCTTCCAGCTATAGACGGCTTCCGCTGCTTCTTTGCGGTTTGCGGCTTTCTTGTCTTTGACGGCGACCCAGTGGACGGTCGATAACAGTTCCATGCCGTAGGGCGTTTCAAAGCCTTCGATCAGGTCGGCGACCATCTGGATACGCTTTGCGCTCTCAGGGTGATTGGAAAGAAATGTTTCCGCTTCTTCCAACGCTCCCGGCATAAGAACAATCTGCGGCACGGCCATGTCGTTATCGCCAGCGCCCTTGGTAAAATGTCCTTCTATTTTATCAAGTACGTGGCGCAGGTTATCGGCATAAGGGCCATACTGATTTTTAGCATAGTTCAGACGCAGCGATTCGCCCGCTTCTTGCGCGAAATAGCAGAGTTTCTGAATCTCAATACGGCTCAGGCTGTAATCCATCTCTCTGTATATGGACAGCAGCTTGATTAAAACAGCCCTGCCTATGGTCATTGTTGGCCGTTCCGTCCGCGTTTCCATGGATTTTGAATCAGGCGCACCGGACGGCGAAAACAGCCGCACGTCAACGTCCAGCGGACACAAGGCGGTTTCAATCATTTTACGAACCACGTCCCAGCCAAGGCCGCCGTTCCCGCAACCTAGCGGAGGTATGGCAATGGACTTGATATTCAGTTCACATATGACCCTCACAAGGTCCTGCAAACCTTCCTCAACATAAGACAGCTTTGATTTCTCGCGCCAATGATCCTTGGTCGGAAAATTGATGATAAATTCCGGCTTGCCATTATGCAGCGCCCCCAGATCAAGCACGAACATTTTGCCCGTCTTCACCTGCCCGGCTTTACAGGCTTTCTCATAGGCTTTGAAATTATCAGGCCACTTGCGCTTGAATTGCAGGGCAATGCCTTTGCCCATGACACCGACGCAGTTCACCGTATTCACGATGGCGTCAACATCCTGTTTCAACAAATCGCCTTTTACTATCTGAACAGCCATTAGAATCCTCAAAAATACCAGTCTGACTTGGTTTCCACGGACGTTTCATGCGGCCTTTGCCTTTTTGCGATCATTATCCTGCTTTACCCAATCCTCAGCTTCCTTTTTTTTCCTCCCCCATGCCGTTTCATTTTCAAAAAATTCCTGTACCCGGCGAACGGCTTCGGGGTCATCGGGATTGATGACGATTTCGTCTTTGCCGAGAGGCTTGCGGCATTCAAGGCGGTTGTCCGGGAAAAGACCGGTTAAGGCGTGTTTCTGAATGGAGACGCGTAGATCGTATATCCATGCGCTTAGAGTATCGACTGCGTTTCGATATTTATCACCATTTTTTTCGATTAATTCCATTTGCTGCCGGTCCGGCAGGGGAGGGGTCACAGTACCCGACTCCCTTTCACAAAGCGCCGCATATCAACGATTTCCTGGGGATTTGGGTGGATAGTAGTGTGCGGAAGCACTCGAATATTTGCGCG
>RZZS01000076.1 GCA_009929775.1 Alphaproteobacteria bacterium | reverse complement strand
CGTGAGGCCCGCGAAGGTTACGATCATTGGCGGCGGCGTGTCGGGCCTTAACGCGGCGCGCATGGCGGTCGGGATGGAGGCGGACGTAACCATTCTTGAGAAAAACCAGAGCCGTATGCGCTTCCTCGACAATATTTTCGCCGGGCGGGCCGTAATCGAATACGCGAGTCTCGATTCCATCGAAGAGCGGGTTACCGATTCCGACCTCGTCATTGGCGCAGTCCTCATTCCGGGCGCAGCCGCTCCGCGCCTCGTGACGCGGGCGATGCTCGGGCGCATGCACAAAGGTACGGTGCTTGTCGACATTTCCATCGACCAGGGCGGCTGCTTCGAAACCAGCAAGCCAACGACGCACCAGAATCCTACATTTATCGTCGACAACGTTGTGCATTATTGCGTAGCCAACATGCCGGGTTCGGTGCCGCTGACGTCGGCGCTGGCGCTCAATCAGGCGGTGCTGCCCTATGCCCTCGCGTTGGCAGACAAGGGGTGGAAGGCGGCGCTTCTGGACGACCCGCACCTGCGGGCCGGGCTCAACGTCCTGCACGGCGAGATCACGCATGCACAGGTCGCCGGAGCGCTTGGTCTGCCGTTTGCCGCCGAGCCGAAGGCGTTCGCTGCCTGAAAAACGTGAAATCTGCAAATTCCGCACTTGATTTTAGCGGCGGAGTTCATTAGGTATAAGCCTCGTTCTGATGCGCGGGCGTAGTTCAGTCGGTTAGAACGCCGGCCTGTCACGCCGGAGGTCGCGGGTTCAAGTCCCGTCGCTCGCGCCATTATTACGAAACGTAAAGCGGCCTGCTGGCCGCTTCTTTTATTTTCGGCATTTCCCCACCCCGCCTCCTTGAATGCATTGGCCTTTTGAAATTTTCAACAAGCTTTTTAGCCGCACGCGGTTGGAAAATTTCGCCCATGGCCGCGATTTTGCTTTAAATTCCGCTTGTAAGGGGACACGTCTTTCGTTGTAATCTTGCGCATATTGGACAAACGAACAAGGATAGCTCGTAACCGTATGAGAGGTGCGGGCTTCCGGACGCGCGTGGAGGCACGATGACCGGCGAGATGCAGGGATTCATCAGGCGGCAGAAACAACTTCCGGCCAAGCGCAAGGCGGACGAGCGCCGCGGCGACTTCGGCGAGATCTACGCAGAATTCGAGCCGGTGGCGGGTGCGGAGCAGGCGGATCGATGCGCGCAGTGCGGGGTGCCGTTTTGTCAGGTGCATTGTCCGCTCCAGAACAATATTCCTGACTGGCTCCGGCTCGCCGCGCAAGGTCGCATGGAGGAGGCGTACGAGGTTTCGTCTTCGACCAATACGTTTCCGGAAATTTGTGGTCGTATATGTCCTCAGGACCGCCTTTGCGAGGGGAGTTGCGTCGTCGAGCAGTCCGGGCACGGTACGGTCACGATCGGCGCGATCGAACGATATATTACCGAAAACGCGTTTGCCAACGGCTGGGTGAAGCCGCGCAAGCCCTCTCGCGAACGCGGGGAGTCGGTCGGCATTGTCGGTGCGGGGCCTGCCGGGCTGGCTGCAGCGGAGATGTTGCGTGCAAAAGGCTACAAGGTCGTTGTTTACGATCGTTACGACCGGATTGGCGGACTTCTCGTTTATGGAATTCCGAACTTCAAGCTCGACAAAGGCGTCGTCGAGCGGCGCGAGAAGCAGCTGCGCGCGCAGGGAATCGAGTTTCGTTTGTCCTTCGATGTCACCGATTTGAAGGCCTTGCGCGAGCGACATGACGCCGTGCTGCTCGCTACCGGGGTCTACAAGGCTCGGGACCTCAATCTGCCGGGGAGCGATCTGAAGGGCGTTGTTCCTGCGCTGCGATATCTCATTGCCAGCAACCGCCACGGGCTCGGGGACACGGTTCCGGAATTCGAGGACGGGACCCTTAGCGCTGAGGGCAAGAATGTCGTGGTCATCGGCGGCGGCGACACGGCGATGGACTGCGTGCGAACCGCGGTGCGCCAGGGTGCGAAATCCGTGAAATGTCTTTACCGGCGCGATCGGATCAACATGCCGGGCTCGATGCGCGAGGTTCAGCACGCCGAAGAGGAAGGCGTCGAATTCGTCTGGCTGTCCGCGCCGGTCGAACTGATGGGCAGCGCTCCGCACCCGGTGAAGGGGGTCAAGGCACGCCGGATGGAGCTTGGTGAGCCGGATGCGACGGGGCGCAGGCGTCCGAAAGATGTGCGGGGTTCTGACTTTGTCATTCCGGCTGAGCTTGTAATAAAGGCGCTCGGGTTTGAGCCCGAAGCGTTGCCTGTATTGTTCGGGTGCCCGGACTTGCGCACCACCCCCTGGGGAACGGTGATTTGCGATTATCATACCCGGATGACAAGTATCGACGGGGTTTTCGCAGCGGGTGACATCGTGCGCGGGGCGTCTCTGGTCGTCTGGGCGATCAAGGACGGTCGGGACGCAGCCGAGGCGATGGACTGCTATATCCGGCAGATGAGTGCCGCGCCGCCGATGGCTGCCGAGTAATCCGGTTTCAATCAAGAGTGAATGGGGAAGCGATGGTTTGGTTTGTTGCGCCGTTTCTGGCGGGGTATCTGGCGGGAAACTGGATGCAGGATCGGGTCGACAGGACCTGTAGCGTTCGCGCCGGAACGGGAAGCGGGTCTCCGGGTTCGGGCGTGGCGGTTTCCGTATCGGCGAGGCATGTTTCGGATGGGGCCGAGGCGGGAGCTCGACACGGCTTTACGTTCGAAGAGCTCGTGAGTCTTTTCGGGCGCGGCGCGCTTGCTGCGGTTGCCGAGGGGCGGGAGCCGCAGGTGCTTCTCGGTCGGGCCCTGATTAACGACACGGACGCGGTCGGGCAGGGCGTTGTGGAGATTGACCGGGTGCGCGGCAGGGTGCAGGACGTCTGGATCGCTGCCGGGGCACGTCAAAGCTTTGTGTTTGCAATCGGCAACAAAACGGATGGTTTCCGGAATCTCGTATTTCGGAAGCTCGCGGGGCGATACTATCCGCGCAACGCAAAAGGTACGCCGGTGCGCCGTTCCGATGCGCTGGCGATCCTCGCCGAAATGGTCCGGGTTCAGCAAATTCATAATGATCGCAAACGGCGGCGAACGACTGTCCGTACGGAAGACGGACGGCCTTCGTCGATCCGGCTGGCAGATTAGGAAATTCGATTAAGAAAGGCATATATATGACTGGGTTTCCTGAGGAAACAGGTTTGTATCGTCCGGAGGACGAGCATGATTCTTGTGGAGTTGGCTTTGTCGCCAGCATTGACGGGCGTCCGCGCCGCGAGGTTGTCTGGGCTGCGATCAACGCGCTGGAAAACGTATGGCACCGCGGGGCGATTGATGCGGACGGCAAGACGGGCGACGGGGCCGGGCTCATGGTTGCCGTGCCGCAGGAATTCTTCCACGATCATGCCGTGCGAACGGGGCATCGCGCCAAGAAGGACATGATCGGCGTGGGGCAGGTTTTCCTGCCCCGGGTCAACCTTGAGGCGCAGGAAGCTGCGCGGGCGATAACCGAAACAGAAATTTTGAAATTCGGCTATGTCATCTACGGGTGGCGGCAGGTACCGATCGACATTTCCGTAATTGGAGAAAAGGCGGCGCGCACACGTCCCGAGATTGAACAGGTGATGATCGGCAATAACGGCAAGGACGAGGAGACGTTCGAGCGCGAGCTTTACATCATCCGCCGCCGGATCGAAAAGCGCGTCAAGGCAGCGGGGATCGCTGATTACTATATCTGCTCGCTGAGCAGCCGCCAGATCATCTACAAGGGGCTTTTCCTTGCTGAGCAGATCTCGAAATTCTATCCGGATCTGCGCGATAACCGGTTCGAGTCGAATTTTGCAATTTTCCACCAGCGCTATTCGACCAACACTTTCCCAACCTGGCATCTTGCCCAGCCGTTCCGCTGTCTTGCCCATAACGGCGAGATCAACACGCTGTCCGGAAACCTGAACTGGATGAAGGTTCATGAAACCAAGATGAACCACCCGGTTTTCGGCGAGCACATGGACGACCTGAAGCCTGTTGTCCTGGCGGGCGGATCGGATTCGGCGGCGCTCGACAACGTATTTGAACTAATGTGCCGGGCCGGGCGCGACGCGCCGATGGTCAAGAGTATGCTCGTTCCGGAAGCTTACCTGACGGACGCTACGATGCCGCCGGAGCACAAGGCGTTTTACATGTATTGCAATACCGTCATGGAGCCGTGGGACGGGCCCGCGGCTCTTGCCATGACGGACGGGCGCTGGCTTGTCGGCGGAATGGACCGGAACGGGCTGCGTCCCTTCCGTTACACGATCACCGAGGACGGTCTGATCGTGGCCGGGTCCGAGACGGGCATGGTTGCGCTGGACGAGACGCGGCTCGTCGAGAAGGGCCGGATCGGGCCGGGCGAGATGATTGCCATCGATCTCGCGGAGGGCAGGCTTTACAAGGACCGGGCTATCAAGGACATGCTCGCTGCTCGTCAGCCTTATTCCGAATGGGTCGCGCATGGCAAGTGGCTAGAGCAGACCATGAAGGAAGCCGCCGAAAAGGAAGAGGCGGCGCTCACGCGCGATCAGCGGTGCCGTCTTCAGATGGCTGTCGGTCATACGATTGAGGACATCGACCTTATCCTCAAGCCGATGGTCAATGATGCAAAGGAAGCGATCGGTTCCATGGGGGACGACACGCCGCTCGCGGTCCTCTCACACCACTATCGCGGCATGCACCATTTCTTCCGCCAGAATTTCAGCCAGGTCACAAATCCGCCCATCGATTCGCTGCGTGAGAAGCGGGTCATGAGCCTGTACACGCGTCTTGGAAATCTTGGAAATATCCTCGGGGAGGCCCGGGAACAATGCCAGATGCTCGCGGTGCGCAGTCCAGTGATCACCAACGCAGAGCTGGCTGCGCTTCGGGAGTTTCTTGGAAAGGGCGTATCGGAGATTGACACGACCTTTCCGGCGGATGGCGAGCCGGATGCGCTCCGGAATGCGCTCGCCCGAATCCGCCTTGAGGCCGAAAAAGCCGTTCGGGCCGGGCGGGGGCACCTTATCCTCACCGACGAGAACGTTTCGGCGGATTGCGCGCCGATACCGGCCATTCTTGCTGCGGGGGCTGTTCATACGCACCTCGTGCGGGAGGGGCTCCGCTCGGATGCCACGATTACCGTGCGAACTGCCGAGTGCATGGATACGCACCATTTTGCGGTTCTGATCGGTGTCGGCGCGACGCTCGTGAACGCGTGGCTGACCCAGGAAGCGATTGAGGCCGAGCGGCAACGCGGTATCTTTGGCGACAAGTGCCTCTCCGAATGCATGGCGAACTACAAGAAGGCAATCGGCGAGGGGCTTCTCAAGATCATGTCCAAGATGGGGATCTCGGTGATTTCCTCGTATCGCGGCGGGAGTTGCTTTGAAGCCATCGGCCTTTCGCGCTCACTCGTTGCCGAATACCTTCCGACGGTGCCGAGTCGTATATCGGGGATCGGTCTGACCGGCCTTCAGGACAAGGTTCTGAGCGCGCACCGGGCAGCGTTCCGCGCCGAAGGGGCTTCGATGCTGCCCGTCGGCGGATTCTATCGCTACCGGAACGGGGGCGAGCGCCACGGGTGGGAGGCGCAGGCGATCCATCTGTTGCAGAAGGCATGCAATTCGGGTGATTACCGTCTCTACAAGCGCTTTTCTGAGTTGCATCATACGCGCGCACCCGTCAACATCCGCGATCTCCTCGGTTTCGATACCAACCGTCAGCAGGTGCCCCTCCACGAAGTGGAATCGGTGGTTCAAATCCGAAAGCGGTTCGTCACGCCGGCCATGTCGCTTGGTGCCCTGTCGCCGGAGGCGCACGGGACGCTTTCTGTGGCCATGAACCGGATCGGCGGGAAGTCGGACTCGGGCGAGGGCGGGGAAGACCCGGCGCGCTACAAGCTCGACCGTGACGGCGACGACTGGAATTCCGCGATCAAGCAGGTGGCGTCGGGACGTTTTGGCGTGACGGCGGAATATCTCAACAAGTGCGAGGAAATCGAGATCAAGGTCGCGCAAGGGGCGAAGCCGGGTGAGGGCGGCCAGCTTCCCGGTTTCAAGGTCACGGAAATGATTGCGCGCTTCCGGCACTCGACGCCGGGCGTGACGTTGATTTCGCCTCCGCCGCACCACGATATCTATTCCATTGAGGATCTGGCGCAGCTTATCTACGATCTCAAGCAGATCAATCCGGTCGCCAAGGTTTGCGTCAAGCTCGTGGCGCGGACCGGGATCGGCACGATCGCGGCTGGCGTGGCCAAGGCGAATGCAGATGTTATCCTCGTCTCTGGCAATTCAGGAGGCACGGGGGCGAGTCCGCAGACCTCCATCAAGTTTGCGGGCGTGCCGTGGGAGCTTGGTCTGTCGGAAGTGCATCAGGTCCTGACCATGAACGGCTTGCGGCACCGGGTGAAGTTGCGCACGGACGGAGGGATCAAGACCGGGCGCGATATCGTCATCGCCGCGATCCTTGGGGCCGAGGAGTATGGAATCGGCACGGCCTCGCTGATCGCGATGGGCTGTCTGATGGTGCGCCAGTGTCACTCGAACACCTGCCCGGTCGGAGTGTGCACGCAGGACGACGAATTGCGCAAGCGCTTCATGGGCACGCCAGACAAGGTCGTCAACCTTATGAGCTTTCTTGCCGAAGAGGTGCGCGAGCATCTCGCAAGGCTCGGTTACAGCACGCTCGAGGAGATTGTCGGGCGGACGGAGTTGCTTTATCAGGTCAGCCACGGCGCGTCGACTCTCGATGACCTCGATTTGAACCCCCTTCTGGTTCAGGCCGACCCGATGAGCAACCAGATGACCTGCCAGCTCGGTGATCGGCGCAACGAGGTACCCGATACGCTCGACGCCCGGATCGCCGCCGAAGCGAGGCCGTTGTTCGACCGGAAGCAGAAAGTTACGCTGGCCTGCGACGTACAGAACGTGCACCGTGCCGTCGGGACGCGCCTGTCCTCAATGATTACCCGCAAATTCGGTCAGGATGCCCTGCCGGACGGGTTCCTGACGATCCGCCTGACCGGCAGTGCGGGGCAGTCGCTTGGTGCTTTCGTCTGTTCGGGAATGCGAATCGAGGTTTATGGCGACGCGAACGACTATGTCGGCAAGGGGCTTTCTGGCGGGACGATCATTCTGCGGCCCCCTCCGGGTTCACCCCTGAAGAGCCATGAAAACACGATCATCGGCAACACGGTTCTCTACGGCGCGACGAGCGGAAAGCTGTTGGCGGCGGGGCAGGCGGGCGAGCGGTTCGCCGTCCGCAACTCGGGAGCGCAGGTCGTGGTCGAGGGCTGTAGCTCGAACGGCTGTGAATATATGACGGGCGGCGTTGCCGTGATTTTGGGAGCGGTTGGACCGAATTTCGCGGCCGGGATGACAGGCGGGCTTGCCTTCGTCTACGACCCGGACGAGCGCTTGCCGGTGAACATCAACGCGGACAGCGTTGTTTTCGACCGCATCGGCTCGGACTATTACGAGGAAATGCTGAAAGGTCTCGTGGCCGAGCATGCGGCGGAGACAGGGTCGGCGTGGTCCGCTGGAATTCTTTCCAACTGGACGAATGTTCGCAGGCAGTTCTGGCATGTCGTGCCGAAGGAGATACTGGGCAAACTCGACGTCAAGCCGTTCGAGGCGCGAGTCGCGTCGGCAGCGGAATAACACGTCATTCGGGTGTATGTCGAATGCAATGCTCTCGTATGTTTCCGCATACGGGAGTATTGTAAATAGCTGTTTTTATTAATTCTTAAGAGCAAGGGGCGGTATCCTGCGGGTTGTCGATCAACCAATTTCGCAGGTGAAACCCGATGCAGGCTCTCAGTTTTCTTTCCAACGTCAAGCTCGTTCACAAGATTAACGCGGCTTTCGGCCTCGTTGTGGGGCTTGTGGTGATCATGGTTTTCATGTCCCAGATGGGCGTTACGCAGATTCAAGGCACCTTCTCCGATTATCGGGCCATGGCGCGGCAGAGCCTCATCATGAGCGCGCTTGACAGCGATCTGAAGACCGCGAGGGTCGCCGTTCTCAAATACCGCGAAAGCGGTTCGGACGACGCGAGGAACGAGGTGCTTGAGAGCATCAGCCGGATCGTCGACTCCCATGACAGGACAGCGGAGATCGTGACGAACGAGGCTATGCGCAACGAGCTTTTTGCACTTGAGGATCTCGCAAAGCAATATCGGGGCGAATTTCAAAGTGCGACGGTGCAGCAGGACAAGCGCGACATTCTCGTGAAGGAACTCGTTGATCTCGGAGTTGCCGCTCGCGAGAAGAACACGCAGATCGCGGAGAGTGCGTTCAAGGACAATGACGGCGAGGCCGCTTATTACAGCGGGCGGCTGCAGGAGCATTTCTTGCTTGGCCGATATTATGCAAACGCTTTTTTGCTTCGCAACGACGCTTCGGATATGGAACGAGCGCTCGCGGAGATCGCGCAGTCGACGAAACTGCAGGAAGAACTCGTCGCCCGCCTGGAAAATCCCGCTCGGCGCAAGCTGGCGGAGGAGATCGGCGCCGGTCTAGTCGAATACCAGAAGCGCTTCGCGGAGGTCGTGGACGTCATCAGGACGCGCAACGAACTTTACGGGCTGATGGACGACCTCGGGCCGAGGATGATGGCGGGTTACAGTCGTCTGTTCGCTCAGGTGGAAGAGGCTCAGAACGAGCTCGGGCCGCGCGCGGTTGACGAAATGAAAGCCGTCGGGATGAAGTCGCTTGCAGTCGGAGTCGTCATTGCTCTCCTTGCTTCGGCGTGCGCATTCCTGATCGGAAAAATGTTCTCGAGTAACATCACTCTTGTGATTTCCCAGATGGATCGTCTTGCCAAAGGCGACAACAAATTCCAGATTGGGGGCGCGCAGCGGGGCGATGAGATCGGCCTGATGGCCAAGGCGCTGCTCGTCTTCCAGAAAAATGCGCAGGAGGTCGAGCGCATGGAAGCGGAGAAGAAGGAGTCCGAGGCGCGCGCTGCAGAAGAACGTCGCAAGGCAATGATGGAACTCGCTGACGATTTCGACAGCCAGGTCGGCGGCATCGTCGATGCGGTCAACAAGGCTGCGGGAGAGATGCAGGCAATGGCTACGCAGCTTGCGTCAGCCGTTGAAGAGACGACCAGCCAGAGCAATTCCGTTGCATCCGCCTCGGAACAAACCAACGCCAACACGCAAACGGTTGCGTCAGCTACTGAAGAATTGACGGCGTCCATCCGGGAAATTTCCCGGAGCGTCTCGGATACGGCCCAGACGGCGAAAGCTTGCGCGGCCTCGGCAAGAGTGTCGCAGGAGAAGCTCGACCTGCTCCAGAACGCCATCGGCGAGATCGACAGCGTCATCCAGGCGATCAACGAGGTGGCCGAGCAGACAAATCTTCTTGCCCTCAACGCGACCATTGAGGCCGCAAGGGCAGGAGAGGCCGGGAAAGGATTTGCCGTCGTGGCAAGTGAAGTGAAGTCGCTGGCGAATCAGACTCACAAAATGACGGACGAAATCGCTTCAAAGGTCACAATGATCAAGGACAGCGCCGGTTCGACCATTACCACGATCAACGAAATTCTCGATCAGATTGAAACGGTGGACAGCAAGACCGCAAATGTCGCCGCCGCCGTCGAGGAGCAAAGCAGCTCGACAAGCGAGATTTCCCGGAATATCCAGGAAGCTGCTCGCGGGTCGAGCGAAATTTCAAAAAATGTCCGCGGCATTCAGGAAGCGGCCAATGACAGCGCCGAATCGACCAGTACGCTCAAGAAAGCCTCTGACGGTCTCGCCAGCCGGGCGGAGGAGCTTAAGCGGGCTGTTGCGAACTTTTTGAACGAAGTGCGCGCGGCCTGATTACTTCCCACCACGCCCCCGTTGATCCCCCTTCGGAAAATCCGGAGGGGGATTGCGCTACGGCGCGGGCGCTATACGGCCAACGGATTGAATACCTGCCACTGCTCGTCATGCTGGTTTCGAGTATCCGATAGTCTCTGGGGCTCATAGGTTTCGCCGTAGCTTTTCCTGATACTGAGCACTTCGTCGACAAGAAGCCGATGCTCTCGATTCCCGCGGACGCGGAGACGCACGGAATCGCCTTTTTCGATCGACGGTTTGACGCTGTGGCTTGTCGGGTCGATTTCCATTGGAATTGTGCTCACGATCACCGTTTTCCCGGCGGTATCGAGTATCAGGTTTCGACCGAATATGCCGACGATCTCGCCGGCGATAGCATCGCTGGCCGCGGCATTCGAATCCCGGAACTGACGCGTGTCCGGCTTTTCGGCTGTTAAAAAAGCGATGCGGTCCGCGAGAATTTGTTTCGGTCCCCGCAGTGGCGTGGAGACATGACCCAGTACGGTCACCATGGCTCCCTGATGCAGCTGCGAGAGGGCGATTTTGTTTTCGATATCGCGGAGGTTGATCTCAACAACACCTTCGCCGAAGTCGATGGTTAACGCATCGTTCGTGATTCTGGTGACCCGGCCGTATATCTGGACGGGCGCATTATCCGGAAAGCGGTTCGCGTCCTCAACGCGCTTGGTTGCCTGTGTATCCGCTATTCCGACTGACATCATGCCGGTCATGAGTACGCCAAGTGTAATCCTTTTCAGCATTTTGCTCTCCATGCAGGTTGTAGCAATCCCCCTCTCGCATGTATCGGGAAACGTTTTGTAACGGAAAAGAGTTCAGGAAATCGACATCTTCTCTTTGATTTTTGCCCCTGAGTCGCTACAACAATTAAGGTCTGATCACCTGAGAGAGGCTGACCCCGTGGCGCCCGCCGACATGCTGATCGAATATCTACCCATCCTCGTATTTCTGGCCGTCGCCGGAGGTATTGCCGTTCTTATGGTTGCCGCCTCGCTGATTGTCGGCAAACGCAACCCTGATCCCGACAAGCTTGCTGCCTACGAGTGCGGTTTCGATGCATTCTCGGATGCCCGGAGCAAGTTTGACGTGCGCTTCTACCTTGTTGCCATCCTGTTCATCATTTTTGATCTGGAAATTGCCTTCCTTTTTCCGTGGGCTATCTCTCTTGGAGAGATCGGTCTGTTCGGTTTCTGTTCGATGATGGTGTTTCTAGGGGTTTTGACCGTCGGCTTTATCTATGAGTGGAAGAAGGGCGCGCTGGACTGGGAATGACCCATGATCGCAAAGTCATAAAGGGGCCGGAGGCTTCTCTGGTTACGGATGTGTACCCGCTTCGTCCGCAGGAACAGGATGTGGTTCCGGCGGCGCTTTCACGTCATCTCAACGAAAAGGGTTTTCTGCTGACGTCGGCGGACCGGTTGTTCGACTGGGCGCGGACGGGGTCGATGTGGCCGATGACGTTCGGCCTGGCTTGCTGCGCGGTGGAAATGATCCATGCGTATATGAGCCGCTACGACCTCGACCGGTTCGGTATGATCCCACGCCCCAGTCCTCGTCAGTCGGACGTCATGATCGTGGCCGGGACGCTGTGCAACAAGATGGCTCCGGCGCTTCGGCGTGTTTACGACCAGATGCCGGAGCCGCGCTGGGTCGTGTCGATGGGGTCGTGCGCCAATGGTGGCGGATATTATCATTACTCATATTCTGTCGTCCGTGGCTGTGACAGGGTTGTTCCGGTTGATATATATGTTCCCGGCTGCCCGCCGAGCGCTGAGGCGCTTGTTTACGGCCTTTTGCAGTTACAAAAAAAGATTCAGCGGGAAGATACGCGCATCGCGCGGTAGCGCGCGTTTCCCCGGGGTTGAGTTTTGGGCCTCGTTACGAGTTTCGCCTGGCCTTAAGTGAAAGGAATGCGGATGGCGACAATGAGCACGGCATTAAAGCAAGAGATAAGGCAAGCGGCGCACTACCTTGAAATGGCGGTGAAAAGGAGATTCGAAGAGCTGTCGGACCAGATGAGGACCGACCCCTCCTTTGACGCGACCGAATTCTCCGTTAACAACAAAAACTTTCACCAGGATATTTTCCGGGAAGTGGAGGCGCGTTTTCCTCTGAGCGATGCGCAGCGGGATTTCGTGGTGCCGGGTAGTCGCGCCGTGGCTTCGAAAATTATCAAGGCCGTTGAGGCATGCGCGTCAGTGGAAGGGGCTGCGCGGTCCCGAATTTTCGAGGAGGCGCGAGAGAACATTGCTGCATTTCTGGCGGAGCGGGCGGACAATTTTGACCCGGAGGATCCGGAAGGTGCCGCAGCGGCAGAGAAGGCAGCTGGTCCGAGCGAAAAGGACATGCAGGATGCGGCCCAGAAAACGCTGTCAAAGATGTACGGCGGCGAGAGGGTCGATCTTGGAAGTGTACGGCGCTCCGGCCTTTTCGACAAGCGGCCTGAATATCTGCGCGTGCTGGAAATGGCCGTTTCCGCGAAGCTCGGAAGCGAGGCGAACGATGCTGGTGCCAACGCATTAATATACACGAGCGCTGCGATGACGCTCACGAAACTCGCTGACCCGGCGGCATCCGGAGCGGCGATCGGGCAATTTGAGGTGCAACTGGCGGCTCAGGTTCCCGGCTGGAGCTTGATGCCGTCCGAGGCGGATCCAGTCTTTGAATCAGAGCCGGAAGTAGAGACTCCGAACGATGAAGGGAGATCAGCCGAAGTTCCTGAAGCCGAGCCGGACCCCGTTCCGCCGCCCGAAGACGCGTCGGAGCCGGATATCCTTCTTGCACCGGACGAGCCTGTTCAGGATACTCTCGCAGAGCCAGAGCCAGAGCCAGAGCCAGAGCCAGAGCCAGAGCCAGAGCCAGAGCCAGAGCCAGAGCCAGAGCCAGAGCCAGAGC
>RZZS01000015.1 GCA_009929775.1 Alphaproteobacteria bacterium | reverse complement strand
TCCAGAAGTCGCCCGCAAAAGTCCGCTCCTATTTCAACGCCCCGGAAATCAAGTATGCAGCCTAAGGCAGGTCATCTATTTATATGCGGTGGTAGTAATCCTCGACCAGCCGCCGGAAACACCCCTCATCGACCATACCGGTTCCAGCGGTGCGCTCGCCATAGGGCGTATCATCGTACATATCCGTGCGCGGGCAGGCGCAGGCAGCGAGCGCAAGAAGCGCGACAAAAGCGATAATCCGTTTCATGTCAGTCTCCCTTGCGACACTGCCCGGTCGCGGCTTTGTCCATCTCGTCATGCATGTGAACGATGAGAGCGTGGCCCGTCTGCTTTTGCATGACGCGCGGCTGGTCCGGCATTTCGGGCGGAAGAAACTGCGCCCGGATCGATTCCGGAAACTGTTCAAAATGCGCATCGCGGGCATACTCCGCGTTCACGGCAAGAAACCACTGACCGTAAATCTGGAACTCGAGCTCGGTCTTGCCGGCAGCGCTCTGATAGTCCGCGCAGGCGAAGAAAAGCAGGACGTCATTATCCTTGTCCTCAATATCTCCAGCATCTTCGTCTCCCTGTCCCGCCAAAAAGATTCGCGCGTCCTTTTGCTCCGCGCCGAACAGCGCCGGATGCGAGCCTGCGAATTCCGAGAGAGAACGCTGACCGTTCCCGGCCAGTTCCTGTTTCAGGAGGGTCAGCGCGTTATTGGCAAGCACATGAACCGCGACCGGCTCCACGTCCAGCAGGTGGAGATTCACAGCGGTCACGAGTTGTTTTCTGGCAGCATCGAGTCTGGTCATCCGGTTCGGGGTTCCTTCGTTTTACCGCGTTTCATCTCTTCCATCGCAATTTTGGCTCCTTCGCGGCCCGGACCTCGTCGAGGCGGCGGCGGGGCGTCGACACCGGAAAATCGTGAAACCTGCCGGAATCTCCGGCGCGCACGTCTTCGGCGATACTCTTCATAGCAACAATAAAGCGATCGAGCGAGTCCTGACTTTCCGTTTCCGTCGGCTCGATCAGCATTGCGCCCTGCACGACGAGCGGGAAGTAGACCGTCATCGGGTGAAAGGAATATTCGACGAGTGTCTTGGCAATATCGAGCGTCGTAACGCCCGCTTCCTTCTGAGCCTTGTCGGTCAAAAGACATTCGTGCATACACGGGCCCTCAAAGGGAACGTGAAAGTCCTCTTTCAGCTGACTCATAATGTAGTTCGCGTTCAGCACCGCGTCCTCGGCGACCTGAAGAAGCCCGTCATTGCCGTGGCTCATGATATAGGCAAGCGCGCGGACATGCATGCCGAACTGGCCGTGAAAACCTTTCAGGCGGCCGAGAGTTTCCGGGCGATCGTCTTCGGTTTGCAGGCGATAACGCTCGCCGGTCTTTTCAACAACCGGCACAGGCATAAAAGGTGCCAGCGCCTCAGTTACGCAGATCGGGCCAGAGCCGGGACCGCCGCCGCCATGCGGTGTGGAAAATGTTTTGTGCAGATTGATGTGCATAACATCCACACCAAAGTCCGCCGGACGGATCTTCCCGACAAGAGCGTTGAAGTTCGCTCCATCGCAGTAAAAGTAACCGCCCGCTGCGTGCAAAAGACCGGCAATTTCGACGATCCGGCCCTCGAACAGGCCGCAGGTGTTCGGATTGGTCACCATCATTCCGGCAACGTTCACCCCGTCCCCAAGCGCCTCCCTGAACGCCTCAAGCGTCAGACGACCGGTTTCCTTCGTCACGATCGTTTTGACCTTGTAGCCGCAGATCGCCGCCGTGGCCGGGTTAGTTCCGTGCGCGGAGTCAGGGATCAGGACGGTATCACGCTGCACTTCCCCGCGTGCCTCATGGGCGCGGCGAATGGTCATCATCCCCGCAAGTTCTCCATGCGCGCCAGCGGCGGGCGCCAGACACACGCCCGGAAGGCCCGTGAGTTCACCAAGATATTGCTGGAGCGTATACATCACCTCGAGCGCGCCCTGCACGGTGCTCTCAGGCTGCATAGGGTGGAGGTTCGCGAAACCGGGGAGGCGCGCAAGTTTTTCATTCAGGCGCGGGTTGTGCTTCATCGTGCAGGAGCCGAGGGGAAAAAACCCGCTATCGATAGAATAATTCATCGTGGACAGCCGCACAAAATGGCGAAGAACCTGCGGCTCCGAGACCTGCGGCAGTCCGATTTCGCCGCGCGCGTCCGCTCCGGTCCGAAGCCTCAGCCCTTCCGGCACGGGAAGATCGACGCCCGGCTCATCGCTGCGGGCCTTGTCCCAAAGAAGATTTTCCTCGTAATTCAGGCCTCTCGACCGGATGTTTACAGCCACATCTAACGTCATTTTTCACGAACCCCTGCGCATTTATCCCATCACATAATCACTGAGCAATTGCCAATAACCGCCGACATCCACTCACATAATTCACTTGTCCACTGGCAGAAACTCCGGATAATCGCTCCGCGCTTTCCGGGGTGGCGGATCCTCAAGATACGGACTTGTCTACAATTTCACCCTCGATAATGTCGCCGCGCCGCTTCAACTCGGACAGAATGAGATTCACATTTTTCCGGTTGGCCTTGAAAGCGAAGTCGAACAAATCCCCGAAGAACGGAATCAATCCCACCAGCCAGTCAAGGAGCCCGTTCCACGCCATGCGAGCCTTCACATGCCCCGGCATGTCGAGTTGCGTGGCCATCCCGATCAGATAGGCCGTCGAAACGGCTGTCATCGTATCGCCCACACCCGGAATAAGCCCCAGGAGCCCGTCCAGCCCGAAACGGAACCCCGTTCCCGGAACCACGAATTGGCTGTCCAGCAACTTGGCGATGCGCTCAAGGCGCTCGATATCTTTCTGTCGTGTGTCGGCGTTCATTCATCTCTACCTTGTCACCTCGACCGGAGCGCCGGAAGGCGCGAAGCGGAGAGGTCTGACCCACTATCCATCTATAAAGTTCCCTCGACTACGGGCTTACGCCCTCCGCTCGGGATGACAACCGGGGGGGACCAACACCCCGCAATCATTATCAATCCGCCTTCCGCAGCCAGCTCAGCATTTTCGCCAGCCCTCGAGGGCGGAAGAGAAGAAGGCAGCCGAGGACCAAGTGTGCACCTACCCAGACCAAACGGCTCACGTCTCCCCAGTCGATAGGAAATTTCATTCCGGGCAAATGATTTACCGCAGGATTGATCGCTGCCAGCAGAATCAGCATACCAGCGAAAGCGGAGGCGATCACCGCAAGGTCCTCAAAAGAAACCGGGGCCGTACCCTGTTCGCTGGGCGCGTCACAGACCATTTTACCCGCCAGCCAGCGTGCCTTGAACCAGAGAAACACCGAAAGGGCCGTGTAGAATGCCGGAAAAAGGACCATGAAGAACGCATACACTTCAAACATAGTGGTCACTTCCGCGGAATGAGCCTCCAGGCTAAGAGACGAAAGGTACCCTGGCACCAAGCCCCACCGTGGTAACGCGATCACGAGCAGCATCCACAGCGCCATGCCCCTTACCATCAATACGCCTAAACCGTATAACATCTAACCACCTTTACAGATCAATCCCGAGCGAGGCCCAAAGGGCCGACGAGGTATCTTCATCCATTTGCGCTCTACTTGGCGGGAGATTTCTGACATTCGTTCGGGATGACGGAATACAAAAACATTACGCCCCTCCGCCGTGCGAGGTCTTAAGCACCATGCGCAAGACGCTCTCCTCGGTCGTACAGCGCGGGATGTCTTCGAATTCCATCCAGCGTACAGCCCGGCTTTCGGCGCTCGCCACAGGCTGTTCGCTGGAATTGCCAAGCATCAGGAAGCGAATGTCGTAATGGACGTGCGCGGGATCTTCTACGCACGCTGGAATCTCGTGTGCGTCCACGTCGAAGATGCCTCCCGCGGTATGAATATTGGTAAGCCCGGTCTCCTCCTCAACCTCGCGGAGGGCGGCCGCAAGAATATCCGCCTCGCCGTCACAATGCCCGCCGGGCTGGAGCCACTTGTTCAATTTCCGGTGATGAACGAGCAGGACCTGCCCAGCCGCCGGATCCACCACCCAGGCCGAGGCCGTGATGTGCCCCTCCCGCGTAGAGCGGCAGAACGGATTCGCGCCATTCTCGCGGCAGCGGGCAAGAAACCGGACGATACTCTCACGCTGGCGCGCCTCGATATCGTTCGCAGGACGGTAATTGGTAAGTTCGTCCTCGAGCCTTTCGAGCGTATAGGTCACTGAGCCACTTCCTTTCTGAATTTCCACTCGACCGGCATGGAAACGGAGGCGCTGCAGCAGGGACGCGGATCGCATTCCTCGCCGTTCGGATAGCCGCACTGCGGATTGACGTTCACGGAGTCGCTCGAAAACCAGCCTTTATCCTGTTTGATGTGGACCGCGATCTTTTGGGGCACCTGCTCCATCATAATCGTCCCAAAAGCATGAAGATCCTTCTCCAGCGCGCAGCCATGTTCGCCGATCAATACGCCAGCCCTGTCGCATGAGGTATTCCCGTCGCAGGAGGGGAAAGGCATCCGCCCCTCGCAGAAAATAACTTCATTATCCGCCTCGATCATGAACTCATAGCGACCCGGCGGCCAGACGAGCGCCTCCAGATAGACCGTCAGCCCTTCCTGGCACCACATTTCGGTACAGGATTTCTCAGCCTGGGCAGGTGAAACTGCCAAAAGCAAAAGCGCGAGAGTCCAAAAGGCATTCCAACGGAAAAAAAACATCAATGTTCTTATCATAAAAGTTCCTCCTTCAGGGCAGCAACGAGAGAATCAATATCGGCCTGTGTCGTCATTTCGGTTGCAGCAAGAAGCAAACGGCTTCCTTCGAGCGGCAATCCAGCAACAATCCCCTTTTTTGCAAGCGCCTCGGACAGTGCCCGCGCATCCGTTGTCAGTTCAACGACGAACTCGTTGAAGAAGTGTTGGTTCACGAGCCTGACGCCAGGTACCCGCGCAAGCGCATCCGCCGTCCGACAGGCAGCTTCGTGGTTTAGGAGCGCAAGGCGTCTGAACCCGTCTTCGCCCAGAAGTGCCATATGCACCGTAAAGGCCAGCGCACACAGACCCTGGTTCGTACAAATATTCGAAGTCGCCTTTTCGCGGCGAATATGTTGCTCGCGCGTGCTCAGCGTCAGGACGTACGACGTCCGCCCTTCCGCGTCCACCGTCTCGCCGCACAGGCGGCCCGGCATCTGGCGGAGGTATTTTTCCCGGCAGGCGAAAAAACCAAGATGCGGCCCGCCGAAACTCATCGGCAGACCAACGCTCTGGGCCTCTCCGCAAACGATGTCGGCTTCCGCCGGTGCGGGCAAAAGCCCGAGCGAAACGATTTCCGTCACAACAACCACGAGCAGCGCGCCGGTTTTCTCACACGCCTCGCGCCATGGCGCAAGGGCGTGAGGCGTACCAAAAAAGTCAGGCGACTGGACGATGACGCAGGCCGTGTTTTCATCGACTTCGCCGTCGCCGATTTCCGCGCCCTCGTAATTGCCCATATAGCTCTCCAGCACCCCTCGATAATCCGGATGCAGCGCGCCCGCGACAACGACCTTGCTGCGGCGAGTGACGCGCATTGCCATCAGGGCGGCTTCTGTACAGGCGGTCGCGCCGTCATACAGCGATGCGTTGGCGATGTCCTGGCCGGTAAGTTGCGCGATGAACGTCTGGTACTCGAAAATTGCGCGAAGCGTACCCTGCGCAATTTCCGGCTGGTAGGGCGTATAAGCGGTAAGGAATTCGCTGCGCTGGATGATCGTATCGACGGTCGCGGGCACGTGGTGGAAATAGCATCCGGCACCAAGAAAGAACGGCCCCTGATGCGCGGCATGATTTTTTGAAGCCCGCGCGCCCATGATGCGCTCAATTTCCAGCTCGCCCATATGGGCTGGGATTGTAGGGCGATCTTTTCGAAACGCGCTTTTTGGCACGTCACGGTAAAGCTCATCGACGGAGGCGACGCCAATGGCGGCGAGCATTTCTTGACGACTGTTTTTCGTCTGGGAGAGATAGCGCATGTTAATACTTTAGCGACTCTCCGAACGCCGCGCCAGAATCAATGACAGGTTATCCGGCGGGCTCGGGAGCAAGCCCCTGAGGGGACTGCTGCGACGACGCAGCACGCGACGGCCCGGTATTCAATCGGCCCGTCGGCGAAGGCGTAACCTTTCCGCCAAGCGCGTCGAGCGCGCCGCGTCCCAGAGTCAGGGAATGGCGCGAATGCAAAAGCGGATTCACGAACTGCCGCATATCCGTGCGAACAACGGCATTCAGATTTTCAAGCTCCCGGCGACCTGCCGGGTTCATGACCATTTCGAGAACGGCCTCGCGCGTCAGTTCGTTGCCAACACCACGAGCCTCGTTGACCCGGTTTAGAAACTCTCCGCCCGCGATACCCTTCAGCCGGGCATCCACATCGGCGAGAGCGATATCTACAAGTTCCCCGCTCACTCGAACGGTTCGGTCCAGATCGCCTTCCTCCCCCGCGGCATCGAGGTCTCGAACCAAATCGCGGGATATTTGACGGATATCTTCGGTGCGTGGAAATTCATGAATTGTCGCCCACGCGTTACGTCCGATGCGCAAGGCGATTTTGTCGGGATCCGGCTCGCCGAGTACGCCGATCATCCGTAACAGGGAGGACGGGCGTAGTTCCTCAAGCAACGTTTTGTCTTTGGCAATGCCAGAAGTCCCGGCAAACTGCTCGTAAGCTGTCTGGACGAGTGCCTCGCCACCGAACAGCGTAGGATCCAGACCGCACTGGGCGGCATGGCTCCCAAGGATTCCCTGATAGGCGTAGAATTGTACGTCCGTCATGCGACCGTCCGCAACTGCAGCCTGCGCCTTCTGCTCAAGGTCAAGCACTTCCCACGCGACGAGCGCAAGGCCAACCGGCCCAAGCGCCCGGCCCGCCACGGACAGAATGCGCGCCCCGCGCCCTCCGATGCGAACCGCGTCCCCCGCCTGGTCGGCAAACCGGCGCAAGGCCTTAAGAAAATCGTGCGGGTTCCCGCTTTCCGCAATCCGTGTCAGGCGCACGGCATCTAGCGTCTCATCCGCACTCGCGGTTGCCGCCCCGCGGAATGTCGACGCAGCCCCACCCCGTGACGGAGCGGGCGAAGGGACGTCCGCCTGCTGTGGCGGAGACGCAGACAAGCCGAAATCGCGGCCTGCGACCGGGCGAGGAGGAGAGGTGTCGCTGCTGCCAACAGGGGCAGAGCCGGACGACGGAGGAACGGCAGGAGCTGGAGAGCGCGCCTCGGGCGCTGCCGGACGAGATGGTACGGACCCCGCTTCGCCCGAAGGCACCGGGCCCGCCGCGGGCGGTTTTTGTCTTTGCCCGGACGCTGAAGAACCTTCAGCCACGGGCGCGAAAAGGCTCCGGAGCGCGCCGGGTCCTCCGTGAAACACGCGCCTCAATCCATTACCGACGCCGCGGACAAGCCGGTGCAGCTTTTGAAACGGTTCGCGAACTTCAGGAAAAACGACGAGCGCGAGAGCTCCGAGTGCAACAGCCGCGCCAAGGAACCCTGCCATCCTCCGCCCGACCCATCTCGCGGCGAGAAGAGCAGCGCCGCCAACGCCGCCCCAAAGCAACCATCGCGGAACCCCCGCGCCCGGATTGGCCGCGGGATCCGAAGCTGCAGACACTGAAGGGAGCGGATCCGTCCGAGGCTCCGCGCCTCCTGGTTCCGGCAAAGCGGCAACCCCTGCTGAACCTCCGGAGATGGCTCCAATCGCCTGTATGTTATTACCGTCTGCCAAGGCCGGCCTCTTAACGCTTATGTATAATGCTTATACCATGGACCGGGCATCGAATACAAATTTGCCTGCTTCTCTCCGCCCCAAAAGCCCTGAAGTCGGCCGAACGGTCATGGTTCCGGCGTTATAAACAGAATCACCCGTCAGGAACCATCGCGGACCGCGTTTGTAGGTTCACGGGAAGTTACCTGAGAGAGAGAGAGAGAGAGAGAGAGGAGAGGAACAATGAAAACACTGAATGCAGCCATGTTGCTCCTGCTTATCGTCGGCGGGTTGAACTGGGGTCTGGTCGGGTTGTTTAATTTTGATCTGGTCGCTGCTTTGCTTGGCGGTACAGGTTCAATCTGGGCAGAAATCGTTTATGTGATTGTCGGCATCGCAGCCGTTTACAGCTTCTTCCTGCTGAAACCGGTTACCGCCTACACGAGCAAACATACGGCGCATCACGCGGGATAGTCTGACAGACCGGATTATGTGGCCTCCCTCCCCCGCTTACGGGGAGGGGGGAAGGTTACCCGAGCCCGGCGACATAACGGTCGTATGCTTCCTTGTCCATAAGGGCCTCCAGCTCGGAGGGGTCAGAGATGCGGATTTTGGCAATCCAGCCTTCCGGAAGGCCCTTTTTTATCCTGTCCGCGTCGTCCTTCAGGGTTCCGTTTACCTCCACGACCTCTCCCGCCACCGGAGAATAGACCTCTGCTGCGGTCTTTACCGATTCAACGACGGCAAAGTCGTCGCCTTTCGCGACTTTGCGCCCGACCGAGGGCAATTCGACGTAAACGAGATCGCCCAGCGCATTTCGGGCATAGTCTGTGATTCCAACCCAGATGATGTCGCCTTCGAGCTTCACCCATTCATGTTCGCTGGTATAGCGGATGTCCGTCATGTTCACTAGCTCCGTCCCCAAAAGCATATTCCCGGTTTGGCAAAGGCTAGCACTACTCGCGGGAAAAGTCGTTCGAAAAGTCGTCAAGAAGCTCGCCGGTCTGTTCGATCTTGACATGCAAGTAGGTAGCAATATCGGGCACGTTCCACGTCAAAACAAACAAATAAAATGCTCCGAGCGCGACAACCGTCAGCCGGGCCTTGATCAGTTCGGTACGTTTCGCGCCAACCACAGCTTCGGACAAGCCGAGAAGAACCTGATGACCATCAAGCCCCGGAAAAGGAACAAGATTTACCATGCCCATCACCACGGACACCATGGCCGCCATGTACAGAAAACGAAAGATCGCGGACTTCAGAAGCGATGTTTCAGTGGAAACAACGGTTTCCGGCCCGACATTCTCGTCGTCGATCGGAAAAAGCTGGAACGGCACGCCGAGAATTCCCGCCAGCATCCTTCGTGTTTCCTTCCATGCCTCCCAGAATGCTTCCGCGGGAGTGAGTTCCAGATAAAAATTATCCGTGAGCGATCCGGCGAAAAAACTGTCGTAATATTTATGGTCCGGATCGAAGAGACCTTCATTGGCCTCGACACCCGGGATCACGAGGAAATCATGGACCTGCCGGTCTTCGCTCCTGAAGCCGAGCATCAACGGGCGACCGAGCTGTTCGCGGATCAGCGTACGGGCGAGATCCGGGTTGTTCTCGACATCGACGCCCCCCACCCGTTCAACCGCCCTCAAGCGAAAAGGCTGGTGACGGGCCACAATCCCGAGCCGCCGGATTTCCTTTTCCTGCCCCCGGCTGCTTACATAGGCCAGATAGGAGGGAGTCACCGAAATCCTGAACCGCTCACCGTCGCGCTCCATGACGATGTCAAGCTCGCGCTCCTCGACCGGCCTTGTGAATTCGGCAACCTGCTCGTAACGGCGCACAGGCACCCCTTCGATTTCAACGAATTTGTCTCCGGGCTGAAGGCCCGCCCTGTCAGCGACCTCCCCCGGCTCCACTCCCACCAGCACAGGCGGCATGGACGGAAGACCGACCAGAAGAAGAAACGGAAACAATAGAAAAAACGGCAAAACGAAATTGACGGCGGGAGCAACAAGCACGATAGCCATGCGCTGCCATAGGGGCTTGTCTGCGAAGCACGTTCCCTCTCCGCCCATATCGTCTCTTCCGGCGAGCTGGACATGCCCTCCGAGCGGGAACGCCCTGAGAGACCAGACGGTTTTGTGCCGGTCCTCCCATCGACGGACCTCGCGGCCATAGCCGACCGAGACATGGTCAATCCGTGCGCCGAGAATACGCGCAGCCACATAGTGCGCCAGTTCGTGAATCATCAGGACAAGCAGAGCCGCGACCGGAAACACGAGGGCAATGATCAGAACTTTCTCGAGATGCTCTGCGATCAGGCTCCCCATGCGGATCAGGCTGCCTTTTGAGGAGGCTTTGTCCGGGACCGGACAAACGGCAATTCAACAACGACGGCCTCAACACCGGCCCCGCGAATATCCACAAAGACTTTCGTCCCCGGTTTGGCAGCCTGGGGGTCGACATAGCCCATACCGATCGAGGATTTTAGTTCGGGAGAGAAACCGCCGCTCGTCAGCGTTCCGACCCGCATACCCTGCTTGTCGAGAAGCGCGCAGCCCTCGCGCGCGACGCCCTTCCCCAGCAGCCTGACGCCAACGCGCTGGCGAACGGCTCCCTCCTCAAGTTCGCGCAGCACCCGGCCTGCGCCGATAAAGCCCGTATTACCCCTGGAAACGATCCACGCAAGCCCGGCCTCGACCGGCGAGGTGACGTCGTCGATATCGTGCCCGTACAACGGGTATCCCATCTCCAGCCGCAACGTATCGCGCGCCACCAGACCGGCGGGTTTGACATCGTCGTGCAGCATAAGCTGGTACCAGATTTCCTCGGCTTTCTCTTCGGGAATGCTGAGTTCGAATCCGTCCTCACCCGTGTAGCCGGTCCGGCTGACGAAAATATCGCCAAACTCCACAAGACGCATGTAGGACAAATCGGTTACGTCATAGCCGAGAGCATCGATCAGCGCCCGCTCTGCTGCCGGTCCCTGCAGCGCGATCAGCGCGCGGCTGTCGAGATTCGTCACGCTTACACCCTCAGGCAGGTGATACTTTAGCCAGTCAATGTCCTTGATCTTCCTGCCAGCATTAATAACGGCGTAGAACGTTCGCTCGTCAAGACGGGCGACGATCAGATCGTCGACAATTCCCCCCTCCTCGTTTGTCAGCACCGTGTAGGTGGCGCGACCGGGTGCCTTCGACCTGAAAGAGGACGGGGTAAGCCGTTCGAGATACTCCGCGGCACCGCGCCCCTGAATATAGACCTGTCCCATGTGGGAAACATCGAAAAGACCGGCTTTCGTGCGAACCCACTGATGCTCCTTAAGGGACCCCTCAAGGTAGAAGAAAGGCATGCGGTAACCCGCGAACGCCCCCATTCTGGCGCCGAGCAACTCGTGCACGCCGGTCAGGGGCGTTTCCTTTTCCGTCATGTCCGCATCTCGATTTCATAATCCTCGATCACCGGGTTCGCGAGAAGCTTCTCGCACATGTCCCGAACCGTGCTTTCGCCCGTGCCATCGGGGATCTCGAGAGTGATGACCTTGCCCTGCCGAACTTCACCAACCCCCTCAAAACCAAGACCTTCGAGCGCATGACCGATAGCCTTTCCCTGCGGATCCAGAACGCCCTTTTTGAGCATGATCGTGACGACTGCGTGCATCATTCCATTTCCTTCAAAAACTGTTCGATTGCGTTTCGTACGCGCGGAACCGGATCGCCCGTGGCAAAATCCGAGACCCGCCCGGTTATATCTTCGTACACTTTCGCGTAACGCAGACATGTGTCGATAAAAAGGTCGGGCGGGATCCGGCTTCGCTCCTCTTCCTGCCCGAATTCGGTGAGCCCGCGTTCCGAAAGCCACAGGCGGACGAATTCCTTGTCATAGTAGTCCATGTCCCGCCCGGAGGCAAAACGCTCCTCGTAGGTTTCGGAAAGCCAGAAGCGGGAAGAATCCGGGGTATGAATCTCATCTATGAGCACAATATTTCCGCTTTCATCCTCACCGAATTCGTATTTCGTGTCGACGAGGATATATCCGGCTTCCGCCGCGATGGCGCTGCCCCGCGCGAAAAGCTTCAGCGCAATCGACGAGAGTTCCTGAAACCGCTCCGGTGACAGCCCTGCATAAGCGACCAGTTCCTCGGCAGACACGGACCGGTCGTGCTTGCCTTTCCCTGTTTCCTTGGTGGAAGGCGTGACAATAGCCTCCGGCAACCGGCTGTTCTTGCGCAAACCCTCGGGAAGCGTGTAGCCACAGAACGTCCGCGCTCCTTCCGCATACTGGCGCCACATCGAGGTCGTGGTCACGCCGGTGATGTACTGCCGAACCACCATCTCGACCGGATATGGCCTGCATTCACGCGCGACCGTGAGGTTCGGATCAGGCACGCCTACGAGATGATTCGGGACAATGTCGCGGGTTCGCTCGAACCAGAACTCCGCCATTTTGGTGAGAATTTGACCCTTGAAGGGCACACAGCCCGTGTGGAAGTCAAACGTGCTGATTCGATCGGAGGCCACCATGAAACGCAAACCGTTATGCGTATAGCTGTCCCGGACCTTTCCTTTGTGTCCCACCCCGAGAACGTCCGAAAAATCAGACTCATTCAGAACGAAGGCAAGTTGCTGCTGGACGATATCTCTGTTCATCGGGGGCGAAACCGTATCCTTCCTTTTTCCGGTCAACTGAAACGAGGCTTTTGCTTGCCGATACCGCGTGTCCGGCGCTCGCGCGACAGCTCGTTTTCGATTTCCTCGAGCGAGGCGGCAAGTTGTTCGTTTACATTGCCGCCGCGAATGAAGCCTTCCGGAACAAGCCCGAGTTTCTCCGCGACTTTCTGATACCCCTCGATCAGATCGCCCAAGTCGAAACGGAACCGGTCCTTGTCAAGACGCTCCTTCGATTTGAGATCCCAAATCCGGCAGCTGTCGGGAGAAATTTCGTCGGCGAGAAGAACGTAAAGGTTTCCGTCCTCATCCCACAATCGGCCGAATTCCAGTCTGAAATCCACGAGGCGCAAACCGATCCCGGTGAACAGGCCGCTCAGAAAGTCGTTGATGCGCCAGGCCATCTGGACCATCTCTTCAAGCTCCAGCGGATCGGCCCAACCGAGCGAAACGATGTGATCCTCCGAAACCATCGGGTTTCCGAGCTTGTCGTCCTTGTAGTAGTACTCGACGATGGGGCGCGAGAGAATCATGCCTTCCTTGAGTCCGAGCCTCGTCACCAGCGAACCGGCGACGACATTGCGGACGACAAGCTGCACCGGAATGATCTCCATCCTGCGCACAAGCTGTTCCCGCATGTTGATCTGGCGTATGAAATGGGTTGGGATCCCCATGATTTCGAGTTGGGTCATCAGGTGAGCCGATATTCGGTTGTTCAGAATGCCCTTCCCGGCAACCGCCGTGCGTTTTTCCCCGTTGAAAGCCGTCACGTCATCCTTGAAATGCTGGATGATCGTGCCTGGATCAGGGCCCTCAAACAGGATCTTCGCCTTGCCTTCGTATATCTTCCGGTTGCGCGCCATGGTCCTTTCCTGTTTTGCGTGCCCCCATATAAGCATGGATTCCGGATGTTTCAAATGGTACAAACCAGCCCGGTCGACGAGCTTGTATATAAATCGGGGCAAGAAGATGAAATCGTTCGACGATCGAAAGAAAGCATTTGAGAGACAATTTGTCAGAGACGCCGACCTCGAGTTCAAGGTCGAATGTAAAGCCTGCAAGAAACTCGGCCTTTACATTGCCGGGCTGATCGGACTGGAGGGTGATCAGGCCGCCGCCTATGCGGCGGAGGTCGTGGCTGCAAACCTTGAATTGCCCGCCCCCCAGGACATCCTGGGCAAGGTCCGCGTCGACCTCGACCGGCACGGCGTGCACATATCCGATCGGATCCTGCGCCTGCAACTGGAGAAATTCATCGAAGAAACCAGGGAACTTCTGATCGAGGAAGGCAACGGCGCAGAGGATACAAAATGAAAGCCCCGCGAGGGGGCCTTCATCCTGTCATCCATACCCTGTCAACCCGCAGGACCAAGTTTTATACGTTTAGCCCTGTGTCTCCGGGCAAGCCGTACACCCGCGCGGGCCCGCGCGGGTGCCTTTAATTCTCGCCCCGACCCAATTGAACAGGCTCACGATATCCGAAAGAATTTGCTCGGGCAAGTGAAAATTAACATTTACTGATATAAAAGCCGCTCGATGTTCACGCTTCCGGAAGCGCCGTTGAAAAGACTTCCATGCGAGCGCCGCTCCTGCTATTCAAAAAACATGAAGGCAAGCATCATCGTATTTCCGGGCACAAACCGTGAAAAGGACATGGCCATGGCGCTCGAACGCGTCTCCGGCCGGAAACCGCAACTCGTCTGGCACAAGGAAACCGATCTCGGTGCTCCCGATCTGATCGTTCTTCCGGGCGGGTTTTCGTATGGCGACTATCTGCGCTGCGGCGCCATGGCGGCCCACTCGCCCATCATGCGCGAAGTCATAGACCGCGCCGCGAAGGGAACCCGGGTTCTGGGCGTCTGCAACGGTTTCCAGATGCTGATCGAGACACGGCTTTTGCCGGGAGCCCTGCTGCGTAACAAGACGCTGAAATTCATCTGCCGCCAGACGAACCTGCGCTGCGAGAACGGCGAGACGGAATTTACGCGCAAGCTCGGAAAAGGATCGGTGATCCGCGTGCCGGTCGCGCACGGAGAAGGCAATTACTTCGCGAACGGTGAAATTCTGCGCGAACTCGAAAGCGAACAGCGCATCGCATTCCGCTATTGCGACGAACGCGGCGAAACCGGCTCATCCGCGAACCCGAACGGATCGACCGCCAATATCGCCGGGATTTTCAACAAGCGTAAAACCATCCTCGGCATGATGCCCCACCCGGAGAACGCCGTGCTGACCCATCATGACAACGACAGCGGTCTGAAGCTGTTCGAGGGGATCGTGGAGGCGCTGGCTTGAGCGTCTCTCTGACCTGCCCGGTGTGCGTCGAACTTTTTGCGCTCGCCGACATCCTGAAGAACGCAACACGATCCTGGCCCGAAAACCGGATGGTCGATTTCCGCTGCGACAAGTGCGGAGAAGAGACGCATGTACGCCTTGAGGACGGATACGCGGAAATCCTCGCCATCGTCGGCGCGCCCGGTCCGGCGACAGACACGATCGAGACTGTCAGCGTTCCCGACCTCACGATTCGCGCTGATCCCGGCTTCCTGCATGTCTGGTTTGACGGGGAACATTACGCCGTTCCTGCGTAACCCTGACGGGACACACACTGAAAAAGGGGCGCCCGGAAGCGCCCCTTTTTGCCAATGATCGAATTGCGGCTTATTCCGCCGGCTGGGCCGCCATGCCGCCGCCGACCGCCTTGCCGCCCTTTGCGCCCTCTTCCATGTAGTGCCTGTCCGCACAGGGCTTGACCGAGAGGTTGGCAAGAAGCGCGATGAAGAGAAGAGCCGCCATCGCGTACATCGTCGTGTTGTACAGCGTCGGCGTCGGATCGATGGTCCCTTCCGGCGCGATCTCCATCAGCTTGCCGATGGTCACGGCCTTGTTCGCCAGCAGGGCGTCGAGTTGCTCGACTCCTGCGCCGAACTTCGCGGCAAAGGTCTGCGGATCGACAATCTTAGCGAGATCGTGCACGGCCGCGTTCAGGGACATTTCACGAAGCGAGGTGATCGCCATCGGCCCCAGAACGCCCGCCACCGACCATGCCGTCAGCAGGCGTCCGTGGATGCCGCCGACATAGGCCGTGCCGAAGATGTCGGCGAGGTAGGCAGGGATCGTCGCAAAACCGCCACCATACATCGTGAAGATGATCATCGTCACGGCATAGAACATCACCAGCCACATAACCACGGGATCGACGCTGACCTGCTGTGCCGCGAAGGGAATCGACAGGTAGAGCGCCATACCGAGTACGAAGAAGATCGTATAGGTCATCTTCCGCCCGAGATAGTCGGACATCGAGGCCCAGAAAAACCGGCCGCACATGTTGAAGACCGAAATCATCATCACATAGGTCGCCGCGAACGAGCCGTTCACGATCAGCGGCAGCGCGGAACCAAAGATATCCGTCATCATCGTCTTGGCGACGCCGATCACGCCGATACCAGCCGTAACGTTGAAGCACAGGACAACCCATAGCAGGTAGAACTGCGGGGTTTTCAGTGCCTGATCGATGTGGACGTTTTTGGTCGTACGCATCTTCTTCGCCAGTTCCTCATCCGTCGGCGGAGTCCAGCCGGCTGGAACCCACCCGGCCTGCGGTACACGGAACGAGAAGGCCGCGACCATCATGACGACAAAGTAAATCACCGCGAGCGTGAAGAATGCTCCCGCCACGCCTGCATCGCCCGTCCCGGCGAGATAAACGCCTTCCGGACCCGGCACGACCATCTTGGACACGTCCGAAGCGGTGACGACGACGACCTCTTTCATAACGCCTGCCTGCTCGACAAACCGTTTACCCGCCTCGGTGATGACGTTCACATCCGCGACAGGGCCAAGCCAGGTTGGAGCTTCGTAATAGAGCTTGATGAAGAATTCCTTGAGCGGCGCACCGATCATCGCGCCGCCGCCAAAGCCCATGATGGCCATGCCCGTCGCCATGCCGCGCCGGTCCGGAAACCAGCGGATGAGCGTGCTCACCGGCGAGACGTATCCCAGACCAAGACCGCAGCCGCCGAGAACCCCATAGCCAAGATAGAGCAGCCAGAGCTGGTGCATGACAATGCCCAGGCCGCCAATCAGAAAGCCTCCGCCCCAGCAGCATGCGGCGACAACGCCGACCATGCGGGGACCGACTTTTTCAAGCCATTTTCCGGCGAAGGCCGCCGACAGGCCCAGAAAAACAATGGCGACCGAAAAAATCCGCACGACGGAATCGAGTTCCCAGTCCGTCGAGGAGGGCGCGGCAACCCCGATCGCCTTCGTCAACGCCGGGTTAAAGATACTCCACGAATAGACGGAGCCAATGCAAAGGTGAATCGCGATCGCTGCGGGCGGTACTTTCCAGCGATTGAACCCGGTCTTCGCCACGATGTTCTCCTTGCGGAGAGGTTGGAGCAGGTCTGCCATTAATTCTGTTTCCTTCGTCAATCTTGAAATGGAATCTTCGGGAGATTAGCCGCGAAAATCGAAAACGAAAAGAGGAGGGCCCCTTATGCGACAATTTCCCGCATAAAACAGAGTCCGTGTCTGATCGACGAACGCCCGTCGCACGCCCTTGCGCCGAATCGCTTTTCATGACAGAAAGCGGATCATGACACGTCGAAACGCCAGCAAAGCCGGGGCTCCGCCCTGCGGCCTCTTCCTCCGGATCCGCGATGACGGCGACGCGCAGCGCCAGTTCCGAGACCTCCGAGCGTTCTTTCATGTTCTGAACGCATCCGACTACGAAAAAAACCTTCATGCGGTTGCCATGCTCGGCCCCAGGGGACCGACCGGCGATCCCGAGCGATACGCAGCGTTCGCCGCCCTGTGCAAACTCAACGGCATCGTGTTCATGACCGGGAACCTGCGGCTGGCCGGTCATGCGGACGCGGACGGAGTCGTTATCGACTCGGCGGGCGACGTCGCGGTTGCCCGCGAAATGATGGGAAAAGACGGCATAGTGGCCGTCGATTGTGGAACCGCCCGCTCGAAAGCCGACGCCGCCCGCACGAACGGCGCTGATGCGGTGCTGCTTGGCTCCGAAGCCGCTCTTCCCCCGGCGACCCTGATCGCCGAATGGTCGACCACCTCCGACATCCCGTGCATCGTCGAAGGACCGATGACGAACGATCTTGCAGGCGAGTACGTCCGCGCAGGAGCAGACCTTCTGGACGTAACAGACTATGTCCTGAGCCACGAGGAAGGCGTCATGAAAGGAACCGTCAACATGCTCTACGCCATCGACCTCGCGCTGGAGAGGCGACGTCAGTAACACCCTTCCCCGCTGCCCCGCTTTTTGCTATACGCTGATGAATGTCAGCGATTGTCGTTTCCGAGCTTGAGAAGACGTTCCGCGTCCAGGTCCCCGGCAAGGGGATCGGCGGGGCGGTTAAAGCGCTCGTTGCGCCGACATACCGGTCTGTGCCCGCCGTGCGCGGTCTGTCCTTTTCCATCGAGCCGGGCGAGCGCGTGGCCTTTGTCGGACCGAACGGGGCGGGAAAATCGACGACGATCAAGGTTCTCTCCGGCATCCTGCATCCGGATAGCGGGAACGTACGGGTTCTCGGGCTTACGCCGTGGAAGCAGCGCAAGCAACTCGCCCGGCGAATCGGCACCGTCTTCGGACAGCGCTCGCAACTCTGGTATCACCTTCCGGCCTCGGACACGTTTGAGCTTCTTGCACACGCCTATGAAATGGAGATGGGCTTCTTCCGCGCGCGGCTGCGGTTCCTGACCGAGGCGTTCGATATCGGCCCCCTGATGGAGAAACCGGTCCGGCAATTGTCGCTGGGCGAGCGCATGCGCTGCGAAATCGTCGCCAGCATGCTGCACAGGCCCGACGTGCTGTTCCTCGACGAGCCGACCGTCGGGCTCGACGTCACGGCCAAGAGCGCCATCCGCGACCTCGTGCGCGACACCTCGCTGAACGACGGGACGACCGTCCTCCTGACCAGCCACGACACGGGCGACATGGAGCGGGTGTGCGACCGCGTCGTTATCATCGACGGCGGTCTGCTCGTCGCCGATCAGCCGGTGTCCGAGTTGCGCCAGTCTTATATCCGGCGCAAGGTCATCACGCTGGCCATGAAGGAAGAGCGCATTGCGCTCAAAGACAAGGGGCTGCGCGTCCTGGAAAGCGCGCCGTATTTCCTGAAGATCGACGTGGACACGCAGGCGAGGAGCGTCGAAAGCGTCATCCGCGACGCCATGGCCTGCACGGCCCTGCGCGACATCACCGTCGAAGATCCGCCGATGGAAGACATTATCAAGAGCATCTACGCCTCGGGCAGGCGGGCGGCATGAGCGCGGTTCGCTCTCTCACAGGTTACGCCGCCTTCGCCCGGGTCGCGTTCCGCAACCATATTCGCAACCGGGTGCGGTTCGTGGTGCGCTTTGCCGGCGCGCTGTTTTTCTGCCTCGTCTTTATCGAGCTCTGGCGACTGATCGCGCGGGAGGGAATTATCGACATTCCCTGGGAGCCGGTCAATCTGTTCTGGTACGTGTCCATCGCCCAGTTCATGCTTTTCCTCTCGCCGCGCCTGATCGCGGTCATCGAGGACGACGTGCGCACGGGCAACATCGCCTGCTTTCTGACCCGCCCCCTGCCCTACCTCATGACCCGGCTGTTCGAGGGGATCGGGGCGATGAGCGCCAACGCCGCCGTCTATATCCCGCTCTCGGCGCTTATCCTGTATTTGTACATAGGGGAATGGCCGACGCATCCGCTCGCCCTGCCGGTCGCCTACGCGCTGATTTACTGCGCCTCCATCATCCATTTGCTGTTCCAGACCTGCGCGGGTCTGACGGCTCTGTGGCTGCAGGACGCCGATATGATCTACATTACCTATATGAAAGCGTTCATTCTGCTGGGCGGGCTTTATCTGCCGCTGTCCCTGTACCCGCCGCTTGCGCAAAGCATCGCGCTGCACACGCCGTTTTCGGCGATGCTGTATTTCCCCTGCTCGGTTTTGCTGAGCTTCGACACGGCGACCGTTCTGCGGGCGCTCGCGGGTCTGGCCGGATGGGGAGCGTTCGCCGCCCTGCTCGTGTTCGGCGTTTTCCAGTTCTGCCGCCGGAGGATCGAGATAAATGGGGGCTGATCTGCGCTATTTTTTGGCCCTTTTGAAAATCAATGGCCGGGCGGCCATGTCCCGGCGGGCCGCCTACCTGATCCGCGGTTTCCTCGGCTTCCTGACCCACAGCGTCTATATCCTCGTCTGGTTCGTTTTTTTCGCGGCCGTGCCCCGCGTCGGCGGCTGGGGACTCGAGCACCTTTTGCTGGCCTACGGCATTTCCGTCGCGGCATGGGGGATCGTCGCTTCGCTGGCCTACGGCTTTCGCACCCTGCCCGAGCAGATCGACAACGGCGAACTCGACGTTTATCTGACCCAGCCGCGCCCCGTGCTCCTCAATGTCGCCATGGGCACGTCGAAAGCGGCAGGGCTTGGGGAAATCGTCTTCGGCCTCGGCCTGATCGGCTACAGCGCCTCGATTGCGGGCTTCACCCTGCCCGCCGCGGCGCTGGCGGTCGTCTGCGCGGCGCTGATCTTCGCGAGCATCGCGCTCGCCACCGCCTCGCTCGGCTTCTGGCTGCGCGACTTTCGCGGCACGTCCGAGGAGCTGATCCTCAATTTCAGCATCCTGTCCTCGCGCCCCGCGCCGCTGTTCACCGGCTGGATGAAATTCATGCTGATGACCGTGATCCCGGTCTCGTTCATGACCCACGTCCCCATCGAATTCATTATGAACCACCGGGTCGACGCCCTTCTTGCGACGCTGGCGGGAACCGTTTTTTCCGTGGCGGCGGCATACGGGCTTTTCAGCTTCGGCCTGCGGCGGTATGAATCGGGGAATCGTTTTGCGGTGCGGGGATAACTCCAGGAGGAAATCTCATGAGCAACAAAACCGTCTACAAAATGCGCGTCAGTTTGGGAAAGGATTTGTACCGGGACATTGAGATTCGCGGAAGCCACGATCTCTACCAGTTCGCTGAAATTATCACGCGCTCGTTCGATTTTGATTTCGACCACGCGTTCGGCTTTTCAGACGATCTGAGAGGCTTTTACCGCGGCAAGGAAATGTACGAGCTATTTAACGACATGGAGGACGTCGAACCCTCGGGATCCGGGATGGGCGTGGAAGGCACGAGAATCGCGAACGTCTATAAGCCGAAAAAGAAAATGCTCTTTCTGTTCGATTACGGCGATGACTGGATGTTCATGACCGAATGTCTCGGAACGCGCGACGCCGTGCCGAAGGAGAAGCTGCCCCGTCTCGTCGAGAGCAAGGGACAGGCTCCTGAGCAATATCCTCGATACGACGAGGACGAGGACGAAACAGAGCCGTGCAATGACAATTAGTTACGAAGACTTCCTGAAAGTCGACATCCGTGTCGGTACGGTCACAAAAGCGGAGCCTTTTCCGGAAGCGCGCAAACCCGCCCTGAAACTCCGCATCGATTTCGGCCCGGAAATCGGCGAAAAGAAAAGTTCGGCGCAAATCACGGCGCATTACGCTCCCGAACAACTCGTCGGTCGCCAGGTCTGCGCGGTGGTCAACTTTCCGCCGCGCCAGATCGGCCCGTTCATGAGCGAGGTTTTGACGCTCGGTTTTGCGGACGGGAACGGCGATATCGTTCTCGTTTCTCCGGATCGGGACGTGCCGGACGGAGAGCGGCTTTGCTGAAGGAGCCACAGGAAAAGCAAAACCCGGCGCCAAAAGAAAACGGCCTGCCCGCCATGAGCACCGTTACCCGCATCGCCATCGTCGGACGCTCGGGATCGGGAAAATCAACGCTTGCCTGCGCGCTGGGAGTGCGGCTTGGCCTTCCGGTGACACATCTCGACAAATTCTTCTGGCTGCCGGGCTGGGTCGAGCGTCCGCGCCACGAGTTCGAATCCCGCCACGACGCGATCGTCTACGAAGACAAATGGATCATCGACGGCAACAACGCCCGCACCATGCCGGGCCGGTTCGGCAAAGCGCAGTTGATCGTGTTCTTCGATTATCCGTTGCGGGTATGCCTTCGCAGAATTCTGGGCCGCATGCTGCGGTACCGCGGCAGGGATTTGCCGCACCTGACGCAGGGCTGCCCGGAGCATTTCGATATCCATTACCTGAAATATGTCTGGAATTTCGACAGGATTACCCGGCCGAAGATCGTTGCCGCCATAGAGAAATCCGGCACGCCGTGCATCAGGCTGCAGACACCGGACGACACACAGGACTTCCTCGACTCCATCGCCAGCCGCGAACCGCAATCGGGGACGGAGTAAAAAGGGCCCTTTTTACTCCGTCCCCAAGCTTCGGTGGACAATATCCCGCGTTCGCGGTTATAAAATGACGCATGGGTAATCCGAAAGACATACGCTGGCGACAGAGGTTCGAGAATTTTGAAAAGGCTCGCAACCTGCTTTCTCCGGTCGCTGCGTGCGATCTGGATACGCTTTCGGACCTTGAAAAGGACGGTTATATCCAGCGCCTCGAAATGGCTTTCGAGCTGGCGTGGAAGACCATGAAGGACTATCTCGACTACATGGAACTGAACGTCGATATCTCCGCGCCGCGCGCCGTCATCAAGGAAGCGTTCGCGGCAGGGCTGATCGAGGACGGCCATGTCTGGATCAACATGGCCAAAGACCGGAACCTTATGGCGCATACCTACAACGAGGACTATTTCGCTGCGGTTCTCGGCAAGCTGCAAACCGAATACGTTCCGGCAATCGAGCGGCTTTACGCCACCCTGAAGGAAAAAAGCATGGACGAGGGATGTTCGGATTGAGCGACGAGGATATCGCCCTGATACGGGGCGTCTTCGCACGCCACCCGAACGTCGGAAAAATCCGGGTCTTCGGCTCCCGCGCCATGGGAAACTTCCGCCCCAATTCCGATATCGATCTGGCCCTGTCCGGACGGATCGACCCGGATGAACTCGCTACCGTTCTGGACGAGCTTGAGGCTTTGCCCCTGCCCTACAAATTCGACGTGGCGATCTACGGGGATATTTCGCATGCGCCCTTTCGCGAGCATATAGACCGGTACGGAAAAGATTTTCCGATATGAAATCAGCCCGGCAAAAATCCGCGATCAGTTCCAGCCACCGGCTTTCCGGCTGCATGGGCGTTGAGACTACGAAAGGGGCACAAACCGCGCTCATCATTCTCCCAGACAAGAGCACCTTGACGCCACGCCCGATAATATCCTGATTGTTCGAAATCTTTTGTTGCCCAGTCCGGATCGTAGACAGCTTCGACGAGTCGCTGGTCGGCATCAGGCGGAGCGAAGAACACCTGTATTCCCTTTGCCATGGCACTCTCAAGAGTAACAGGCGTTGCCTTTCGCGGATCAAGGGACACAGGCTCTTCCGAAACCCATTCCACGGCCGGCTCTCCGCTATCGAAAATGATGCGCCGGAACTGTTCTGCCGGTAGTTCAAATATGATGCCGGTCACGTTTTCGCTTAAGAATTTCTCCCGGTTTCTTATGATGCAAGCGTGAACCGATCCGTCAGGGAAGCCGGGCATATAGTGCATACACATATGGTCCGGGGTTTTCAGGGCGTAACCATGCGCAATCGTGAAATCGGGCTGGGCGAAAACAAATCGTCCCCGTTCCCCGTTCATCGCCTCGCACTCCCTTGGCTCGAGAATGCGCAGACTCCGGTTTGTCGTCGCGTGATACAGTTTTGCGGGTTGCCCGACACCTCCACCACCAGACCATGCGTCAGCGATAATCGACGGCGCGGCCATGCCAAAACCTCTCCCCCCTGTCACGTGTGTTCTTCGAGGATGGTATCGATCAATCATGTATTATGTCATATTTTCAGCGTGGCGACCACGGCAATCGCTTGAACGAGCGTCACCAGCTATGTGTGTGTTTATTATATTACTGGATTTAAACGAAAAGATTTGTCACTCCGAGCGCATGCGAGGAATCTGACCCTGTTGCTATTTCTTCAGACCCCTCCGCTTCGCGTTCGGGATGAAAATTTTTTAATAACAATGCCCTACCAAGCCATGGACACGGTCTGATTTCTTCAGGCGATTGCCGTGCGTAGCGACCGCCAGAGCGGAAACTCGCATTCTCTCCCTTCACCGAAGGCTTCGGTGGACAATATCCCGCCTTCGCGGTTATAAATATCCCCCATGACAGCAGCACCCGCAAAGAACCACGAGGCCCCCGCGATCCGCGAGCCTGACGTGACCCCCGAACTGGCCGCAGAGTACGGCCTGTCCCGCGAGGAATACGAGCATATCGTCCGCATCCTCAGCCGCGAGCCGAGCCATACGGAGCTTGGGATTTTCTCGGTGATGTGGAGCGAGCACTGTTCCTATAAATCCTCGCGCATTCACCTCAAGAAACTGCCCACGCAAGCGCCATGGGTCATTCAGGGGCCGGGCGAGAATGCGGGCGTGATCGATATCGGCGATAATCAGGCCGCGATTTTCAAGATGGAATCGCACAACCACCCGAGCTTCATCGAACCCTATCAGGGCGCAGCGACGGGCGTGGGCGGGATCATGCGCGATGTGTTCACGATGGGCGCGCGTCCCATTGCCAACCTCAACGCGCTGCGTTTCGGGGAACCGTCACACCCGAAAACGCGGCATCTGGTTTCCGGAGTCGTGGCGGGAATCGCGGGCTACGGCAACTGCATGGGCGTGCCGACCGTGGGCGGCGAGACGCAATTCCACCCCTCCTATAACGGCAATATCCTCGTCAACGCGATGACCATCGGCCTCGCCGATCAGGATGCGATCTACTATTCGCGCGGCGCGAAGCCGGACATGCCGGTTGTCTATGTCGGCTCGAAAACCGGGCGTGACGGCATTCACGGCGCAACGATGGCCAGCGCCGAGTTCGGCGACGGCAACGAGGAAAACCGGCCCACGGTTCAGGTCGGCGACCCGTTCACCGAGAAACTTTTGCTCGAAGCCTGCCTTGAACTGATGGAAACGGATGCGATTGTCTGTATTCAGGATATGGGCGCGGCTGGCCTCACCTCGTCGACCGTCGAGATCGCCGATAAGGGCGAAATTGGCGTGACCCTTGAGCTCGACAAGGTTCCGCAGCGCGAACGAATGATGACCCCCTACGAGCTGATGCTTTCCGAGAGCCAGGAGCGCATGCTGATGGTGCTCGAACCGGGCAAGGAACACATCGCCGAAGCGATTTTCAAAAAATGGGACCTCGATTTCGCGGTCATCGGGTACACGACGGTGGAGCGCCGGCTGAAGCTTACCATGTATGGCAAGGAATGGTGCGACATTCCCGTTCCGCCGCTGGTGAACGACGCGCCGGTCTATGACAGGCCGACATGCGCCTATCAGAAGGCGGAAGCAATTGACGACGCGGCTTATGCCGCTCTACCCCCCTCTAACTCCCCACTTTTCAAGGAAGAAGGTCGGAAGAGGAGTGACGCCTCCGCCATAGACTCGCTCGCCGTACTCATCGCCTGTCCCGACATGGCCGACAAGCGCTGGATCTGGGAACAATATGACAGCCTCGTGATGGGAGAGAGCGTCTTTACGCCCGGCATCACAGGCACCCAGAACGGCAAGGCAGCGGATGCGGCGCTCATTCGAGTATCCAGTGACAAGGCGCTTGCCACCGCATCCGACTGTAATCCGCGTTACTGCAAGGCCGACCCGTTCGAAGGTGGCAAGCAGGCCGTGGCGGAAAGCTACCGGAACATAAGCGCGGTCGGCGCGACGCCTCTGGCCGTGACCAACAACCTCAATTTCGGCAACCCGGAAAAGCCGCATATCATGGCCCAGTTCGTCGGTTGCATCGAAGGCATGGCCGCAAGCTGCCAGGCACTTGACTATCCGGTGATTTCCGGAAACGTCTCGCTTTACAACGAGACGGCAGGAACCGCGATCCTCCCCACGCCCGTAATCGGCGGAGTTGGTCTGATCCCCGACTGGTCGAAGGCGATGGACATTGCTTTCAAGAACGCGGACGACGCCATCCTCCTGATCGGCGGAACCGGGACACATCTCGGGCAATCGCTTTTCCTTAAGGAAGTTTACGGCAAGGAAATCGGCCTGCCGCCGCGAGTCGACCTCGACCGTGAGCGCAAACACGGCGAATTCATCCGCGCACTGATCGACGGCATGCTCGTCAACGCCTGCCACGACATCTCAGACGGCGGCCTCCTCTGCACGATTGCCGAAATGGCGATTGCCGGAAACATGGGCGCTGACCTTAGGGTCGAACCGGGTAACAACCCGGTCGCCTTCTGGTTCGGCGAAGATCAGGCCCGCTATGTTGTAACGGCACCGATGTCGGACGTGATCGTCGCACAGGCGAAAGAAGCCAACATTCCCTGCACAGTCCTCGGGCACACAAAGGCGGGGAGCCTCCGGCTTGCAGATGGCGGCGCAATCGACATCGAAAAGCTTCGCACGCTGCACACAAGCTGGCTTCCCGACTTTATGCGTTAGCCCGGTCGGAAGAGACGCAGGTTTTGTCATGGCGGAGCGGAGTCAGGCCAGGAGTCCAGACAAAATGACGGCAAAACCTGCCAAACCGCTTTCCGCAGTCAGCATATGGACAGGTATTGTCGGCAGCATCGCTCTTTTCGGCACGGCATGGTTTCTGAAAAACGATTCCCGTTCTTTCGATCCCCTTATCGATTCTTTCGATCCCGTAAGCGACAGCTTTTGCCTTCTGGCATTGGCCGCCGGAGCGATGGTGCTTTACGATCTCTTTGTCGCAAAGGTTTTCCGCGACGAAGAAACGGGACTCGAATGGCGCGGCTACGCCAGCCGATTGCGCCAATTCCTTATTGCCCGTGACTTCTATGTAAAAATTCTGGGCTTGCTTCTGTCTGTCGGCTTCCTGTTCTTCGTATGGAACATGCCGGTATACGGCGAGGTATACTACGCGCCCTTCTTCGAATTTCTGACGATGTACGCACCTCTGATCATTTCCGTCAGCGTGCTTTATTTCGTGTTCGTCGGCGCGGCGCTGAAGGATGTGAAGGACGGATTCTGGCATTTCGGCGCTCTTTTGATTCCGGGCCTGCGAAAACAGGTGGACAGGACGCAACTGAAAAACCATTTTCTCGGACTTTGCATCAAGGCGTTTTTCCTGCCGCTGATGTATATGTTCTTCATCGATGAGTGGGCTGCGCTTGAGCGAATCCATGGCCTGCCGAAAAACTCGCACGAATTCTTCAGCACCGCCTTTCACGCCATTTTCTTTCTGGATGTCGCGCTCAGCACCATCGGCTACGTTTTCACGCTGCGACTCCTGAACGCGCATGTTCGCTGGCCGGACACTGGGTGGGGCGGCTGGGTCGTCTGCCTTGCGTGCTACGCGCCGTTCAATTTCGTAATCTTTGACAAGTTTATCGCATGGCACGACGGTCTCGACTGGAACGACTGGATCGGGAACTACCCGGCGCTGTACGTGGTCTGGGGCAGCGCGATTCTCGCGTGCAATCTCGGGTTCGTGTTCTCGACAGTGAATTTCGGATTGCGTTTTTCCAACCTGACGCACCGCGGCATTCTTACCCACGGCATGTACAGCCTGACGAAACATCCCGCCTATATCACCAAGAACGTTTCGTGGTGGCTTCTGGACATGCCGTTTCTGGGGACGTCTTTCTGGGGGGCGGTTAAAAACGTGATTTTCCTGCTGCTCGCGAACGGCATTTACTTCCTGCGGGCGCGTTACGAGGAAAAACTGCTCATGCCTGACCCGGTTTACCGGGAATACAGCCGGTACATCGCCGAATACGGGATTTTTGCGCGAATTCTTCGCAGGGCGAAGCGCACTGTCTCCCCGAAACCGGTCCAACCGCCCCTGCCCGGTCCCGATCAGGCCTTATGAGCGGCTTGCAGTTTGCCGTTTCGCGTGCCAGATAATCTTCCCCGCCGTATCCTCGGCGCTCAAGGACGTGACATCCAGCATCAACAGGTTCTGGTGCCGCACATCGACGAGCCGGTCTTCCCGCGCGTAACGATGCGGCGCATCACCGTCGATGCATTTAAAGCGCTCCTTCCGACCGGGCTGCGTAATGCGGCGGACGTGCTCCACCGGATCGATGGTCAGCAGGACGGGAACGAAGACCGCCCCGCGCGCCGCCGCCATCGCCTCGACCTCGGCGAACCATGCGACATCGTCAGGATTTCTCTGCGAAAGATAGTTCGTGAGCACAAAACTGAACCCGGGCGGCGAAATGTGAATCATCGAATCGAACACAGCCCGCCAGATCTGTCCCGCGTTGTCCCAGACGCGCTCCGGCAGTTTCGATTTCCCGTCCGCTGCAATAACGCTGAAAATCGGGTTGTTGATGAGGTGATTGTCCACCAGCCGGAATTCCGGACGCTGGCGGCAGATTTCCTTCGCAATCGTATACTTCCCGGTTCCGGGGAAGCCGATGAGGTAGAGGATGGTGTTTTCCAATGGATTCATGGCGTTATCTCCCTGAATTGCGATCTCGCTCGTTCCGCCCGCACCCAATCCTCCCCCGCAAGCGGGGGAGGATTGCGCGTTTTTACCCCGTCCCCCAACTAACATCCAGCGGCGGCAGGCCTTCGGCGCTCGTCCGGTAATAGCTGTACTGGGCGACCCAGTCTCCGCCTGGCATTTCATGGTCGAGAGGAACAGTGCCCATCCGCTCGAAGCCAAGGCTTTCGATGATGCGGCGACTTTTGTCGTTACCTTCGGCGTAGAGGATCTGCACAGCCCGGGCCTTTAGCACCGTGAACGCGTAACGTGTCAGGGCATTCGCGCCTTCTGCGGCGTAGCGGCGCCCCTGCGCGCTTTTGCAAACCCAGTAGCCGATCATAAAATGACGCTTTTCCCAGTCAAGCCGGTGGAGCCCCGTGCAGAGCACATGCCGCCCGCTATCCCGTTCGAAGCCCAGCATCATCATGTCCTTGCGCAGAATGAAATCGGCATACATCTGCCGCGCAAAGATTTCCCGCTCGAGGGGATCGGCAGCATCCCCTGCCCTCGCCCATGGCATCCACGGCAAGAGTTCGGTCATCGTTTCCGCAACCGATTCCGCGATGACCGCACCGTCGCCCGGCATCACCGGGCGCAGCGTCAGGCGCGGCGTTATGATCGGCATCGGCAGATCGACCAAAACCGGGTTTTGTTTTTCGTCCATTATCTTCGTCCTTTCTCTTTTCAGGGAAAGGCTGGCAGGACCGATATTGTTTTCTTAAAATTGCCTGTCAGCCTTTCTGGTTGGGCTGACAGCGGATCATCGTCTCGCGTCTACAGCCCCTTTGCGCCGGCGTGTTCGGCCTGACGCGCGGATGCGTCAAGACCGCCCGCATTACGCGGACCGGAAAGGCAAAGGGATTTGAACGTTTGAGCCATCTTCTGCTTGTTTTCGTAATTTTGTTCCGATGCTAGCCGAACACGGCTCAGGCTGCAATACAAAACATCTTTATACATAACACTTGCATCCCTCGCGATATTTTCCTAGGGTCGTCTCCTTGAGGGATTTTGCAGAGTATGTCGATCCAGAACTTCAACCTCAAAGCCTGCCCGGAAGGCGAGCTTTACGACCGGCTTCGAGAAATCGATCTGGCCGTTATCGCGAGTGCGCGGCACTTCCGGATCGACGAAAGCCTGATCGACGACTTTCTCCTTAAACTACCTCGCATGCCGGAAAGCGCGTTGTTAAGCGATGACTACCACCTTATCGACCCGGACGACATCGAACGAACCCTGAACTATTTGTTTTGCGTTGAGAGCGTGAATTTCGGTGGCCCCTACTCGCCGATGCTCAAGGCGGAAGGTTTCGTCCCGGAAGGCAGCAGTCTATACATCACCGTCGCCCGCCGTCTCAAGAATCATTTCGAGCGGGAAGACGCAATGCCGCCGGGGAAAATGGCCAGCCTGACGCTTGCAGACGTCAAGAATATATTCGAGGTACCGGACAAACCGGTCAGCAATACGATTGCCGGAATGTTTCGAGAGAGTCTTCAGGAAACCGGCCTCTTTGTCCAAAACCGCTTTGACGGAAAATTCGGCGACCTCCTGACGGCGTCAGAGGGCAGCGTCGAGCGATTTGTACGGACCATGTGGGAACTACCGAAATTCCGGGACGTCCATAATTACCCTATGAGCGACGGGATACAGCTTGAGGTTCCTATCCTCAAGCGCGCCCAGCACATCGCAGGCAGCCTTCCGCTTGCATTGGCGCGAATGGGTCGACCGCCACCCTTTAGCGATCTCGACAAACTTACCGCTTTTCCGGACAATAAAATTTCCCATGTGATGATGGTCGAAGGGCTTCTGATCCCGACGCCTGCAACGCTCAGGCAAATCAATTCCGGTCATTTGTTTGCAATCGGCTCTCCCGCGGAAATCGAGAACCGGATTTGCGGCCGCCACCTGATCCGTCTGATGTCCGAGCGGAGCGGCATTCCCCAAGTTGAACTCGATCACTGGACGTGGGAAAATTCTCACGGGAATTCGCTGCTTTCAAGTATACCTTATGCCAGCCGCAAACATCTGGTTACGGATGCGCCTTCTTTTAACTACTGAAGAAGAATGTCTATGGAATACGACCCGAGCCTCCTTCGCCGCGCCTACGAGATGGCCCTCAAAAGCTATAACGAAGGCGGCTGCCCGATCGGGTCCGTGCTCGCGGGAACGGACGGCTCCATCCTCGGCGAAGGTCACAACATGCGCGTGCAGGATGGAAGCCCGATCCTGCACGGCGAAATGTCCGCGCTCGCCAACGCGGGGCGGCAGAAGAGTTATCGCAATACGGTTCTCTACACGTCGCTCAGCCCCTGCATGATGTGTTCGGGCACAATCGTGCAGTTCAAAATCCCGCATGTCGTCATCGGCGAAAACAGGAATTTCGGCGGCAACGAGAATTTCCTGCGCGAGCGCGGGGTGAAGGTGACGCTGATTCAGGACCCGGACTGCATCGCCCTGATGGAACGCTTCATCCGCGAAAAGCCGGAACTGTGGTTCGAGGACATTGCGGAAGACTAGCGACTCCAATATCATACTCTCGAAACCGGATCGGAGACCCGCCATGCCGCTTTACTTCATGAAACACGGTCAGTCCTACGCCTGCAAGTCCGGGCTTTGTGCGGGGAGCGGGTCGGAATGTCTCGGCCTTACCGAAGACGGAAACAGGGATTGCGTCCGGGCCGCCTACCTTCTGAAGCGACCGACGCATAATCTCGTCATTTATACGAGCCCGATGCGCCGATGCGTGGAAAGCGCCGGGATCGTTGCCGAAACGCTCGCGGTGTCCGACCCTCTTGAAGAAGAGGCCCTGACCGAACGCCATTACGGCGAGTGGGAAGGCCAGCCCGCCGGGGACCATGTGCCCCGCGCCCTGAAAGGCGAAACGCCCCCGGGCGGCGAGTCGGCGGACGACCTGCGCAAGCGGGTCAAAGCCTTCGTCGAGGACCTTTCCGGGGAGGCCGGGGACATTCTGCTTGTATCGCACCCCGGTGTGTGGAAAGCGATACTCGATATCTGGTCCATAGACAGGAAGCCGTGGATCCAGTCCGGCGACGTTTTCGCTCTCGACCTCGAAAAAGGAACGGCGCAGAAGCTGTGAGCGAAGCGAAGCGGGCCTTGAAGTCTTTCAGGGCCCGAATTACATTTGTCGTACCGAACCCCATTTTGGAGCAGCCGCACATGGCAATGGATGCAGGAGAGATCACCCGGATGATAAAGGAAGGACTTCCCGATGCGGACGTCCGCATTGAAGACCTCCGGGGAGACGGTGAACATTACGCTGCCTACGTCGTATCGCCTTCCTTCGTCGGCAAGAGCCGCGTCCAGCAGCATCAGATGGTCTATCAGACCCTTCATGACAAGATGGGCGGAGAATTGCACGCTCTCGCTCTTCAGACGGGAGTTCCCGGGGAGTCATAAGTGAGCGGGTTTCAAGAATCCATGACCGCAACTCACCACGGCTTGCAACTGACTATGGAGTAATAATGGAAAACGTTATCTTCGACCGCATCCGCAAGGACATCGACAACAACGACGTCGTGCTGTACATGAAAGGCACCGCCGTCTTTCCGCAATGCGGCTTTTCCGCCGCCGTCGTCCAGATCCTCAGCCAGCTCGGCGTGCCCTTCAAGGACGTTAACGTCCTTGAAGACAGCGACATCCGGCAGGGGATCAAGGATTTCGCCAACTGGCCGACCATCCCGCAACTCTACATCAAGGGCGAATTCATCGGCGGCTGCGACATCGTCCGCGAGATGTATAAAGAAGGAGAGTTGCAGGAGATGCTCAAGGAAAAGGGCGTCCCGATGAATGACGCCGCCTGACGCTCCTATTCCCGCTTTCGATATCCGGAACGCCCGGATTAACGACCTGCCGCAAATCGCGACAATCGAACGGAACGTCTTTCCATCCGACCGTCTGAGCCTGCGGCAAATGCGCTATCATTTGCGCAATCCGAGGGCGATATTCCGGGCCTGCGAACAGGATGGACGCATTGTCGGCTATGTTCTGGCCTTCCAGCGTTCGGGCGCGCCCGGGCGCATTTACTCCCTCGCTGTCTCGGGAGAGTTTCAGGGAAAAGGTTTCGGGAAACGCTTGATGGAGAGCGCGCTGAACGCTCTGAAGACGCGCGGCGTAGACCGGGCCGTTCTGGAGGTCCGCAAGTCCGACGAGAAAACGCGCGCCCTGTACCGGCATTTCGGCTTCCGCGACGAGCGAGAGCTTCCCGGCTATTACGCCGACGGCGCGGACGGCGTCAAAATGAGTATCGAACTGGAGAGCGCATGATCAAGCACATCCTGATTACCGACAGGCGCGAAGACCTGTTTGAACCGCACCCGGGGCGCATCGTCGTCCGTCCGACCGACTTCATTGCCAACAAGGCCCCGGTCGATCTGCGACGTTCCTCACAGACAAAAATCATCAATCTCTGCGACGACTACGACTATCTGTCGACCGGATATTATTGCTCCCTCCTCGCCGAAGCGCGCGGGTTGCGCTGCATTCCGAATGTCTCTCATATGATTTCTCTGAACTGGAAGCGTTTTTATCAGGCCGCCCTGCCCGAACTCAACGCCCTGCTCGAGAAGCATTTCACGGAAGCAGGCAACGAGCCGCTGACCCGCACCTACACCATTTATTTCGGTCGCACGGAAGTGCCGCTGCTCGAAGAGATCGCCCGGCGAGTTTTCGACCTGTTCCGTTTCCCGCTCGTCGCGCTCGAACTTAAATTCACGGGAAAGTGGGTCGTTTCTTCAATCGAGCCACTCGGGATCGGCGACATTCCCCCGCAGAAGATCGCTTTTTTCAACGAATGCCTGAGCCGTTTTACCGGGACGGCCTGGGTGAAGCCAAGCCAAACGAAACAGGAAAAATACTGGATAGGGATTCTCCACGACCCGGACGAGAAACTCCCGCCCTCGAACAAAGGCGCGATCGGCCAGTTCATCAAGGTCGCCGAAAAAATGGGGGTGTTCGCCGAGCTTATCACCCGGCTCGACTATTCGACCCTGCTTGAATATGACGCCCTGTTCATCCGGGCAACGACGTCTATCGAAAACTACACGTTCCGCTTTGCCCGCAAGGCGGCCGAGGAAGGTATCCCCTGCATCGACGACGAAGACTCCATTGTGCGATGCTGCAACAAGGTTTTTCTGCAGGAGCTTCTGGAGGCCAACAAGGTTGCCGCGCCGAGGACGGCCATTCTCGACCGGAAGATGGTCAAGGAGATCAGCGAACGGATCGACTATCCGTGCGTCCTCAAAATACCCGATGGATCCTTTTCCCGCGGCTTGATGAAGGCGGGCAGCGCAAAGGAATTCCGCGACGGATCCACGAAGCTTTTCAAGGATTCCGATATTATTCTCGCCCAGGAATTCATGCCCTCGGATTTCGACTGGCGCATCGGCGTGCTCGGCGGAGAGCCGCTTTTCGCTTCACAATATTTCATGGCCAAAGGGCACTGGCAAATATACAACCACGCAGCCCGCACGGCAGCAGCACAGTCAGGCGGCCACCGAACCGTACCAATTCCGGAGGTGCCGAAGGAAGTCCTCGATACAGCGCTCAAGGCCGCGAACCTCATCGGCAAGGGACTCTACGGCGTCGATCTTAAGCAAACCGAAAAAGGCGTTTACGTCATGGAGGTCAACGACAACCCGAACATCGACAAGGGCGTCGAGGACGAGGTCGCGGGCGAAAAACTCTACACCACCGTCATCCAGCATTTGATCGACCGGATCAAGGGAAAACGGGCCTGAGCACCCGTGTGAGGCGCACCGCCGCCATTCCGTCTTCATAGTAGTGCGGCAACCTCCCCTCATCGCCATAGCCGCGTATTCGGTAGAGCTGGAGGGCCCTCAGATTATCTTCACGCACCTCAAGCGACATTCGCCACGCCCCCATAAGCCGGGCTTCGTTTTCCGCACTGTCCATCAACGCAGTTGCGAGCCCCCTGCCCTGCCGATCCGGGTGCACGGCAATCGACACGAGCCGGGCGGTGCGGCGGCCCGGACGAAGCCAGATTGCGACATAGCCGCCCAAAGCGTTATCGACGAGCAGGCGGTAGCTTTTTGCGCGACCATAATTCAGGAAATCCCGTCTTCGAAGGCAAACCCCGTAAAGCCCGGCGGGAAAGCAAACCGCTTCGAGCGCCGCGAGCGCCTCCGCATCCTCGGTCCGCGCCGCACGGATGGTCGTCATATCAGGCCGTTGCCGCTTCCCGGCCCTTTGCCTCGAACCGCTTCCAGTGACGCATTTGCGCCGATTCGACGATAAAGCGTACGATATCCTCGTACCGGTAGCCGAGCTTGATGTCGTAGCTCCCGACGAGCGAACCGCGATCCCATGAGGGATTCGGGTTCAGGTCGATGAGCTTGATGTTGCCGTTCGCATCGGCCCGGAAGTCGCAAATCGTGTAGTCGAAGCACTGGAAACGCTCGATGATGGCCACACATTGCCGCTCCAGCCAGTCCCTCTTGTCGAGCGACAGGGTGGATAGCTTCGAGCGAAGGGCGCTCGTTTCCTCCTCTCCGGCAAGATCGTATTTGTACTCGCGGGTGACGAACTTCGGAACGCCTTCCCCCGCGCTGGCGAAATTGCGCTCCATGACCGGCATGCAGTGGTAGCCGCTTACACGGTTGCCGAGGGTCAGAACGCGGTATTCCGTGCCCGGCAGGAACTCCTGGATCAGAAGGTCATGACCGGGAATGTCCGTTTTGAACTTCGCGATAACGGTCCTGAGTTGCGCGCGGTTGTGGCAGAGCGAGTCGCGCGTGATGCCAAAGCTGTTATCGGCGGCGTTCGGTTTGACAAAAGCCGGAAACGCGTCCCAGCGCGAATCGTCAAACGCCTCGCCCCTGCGCAGCAGATACTCTTCCGGCACGGCCACCCCCACCGCCTTGCAGGTAGCGGCGACGAGCGACTTGTCATAGGCCGCCGAGAGCGCGAAGGGCCCGGAGCCGGTATAGGGAATGTCCAGCATCTCCAGCATCGCCGTGATGTGCATCTCCTTGCGCGGATCGTTGAGATAGCCGTTGTCGCACAGGTTCAGAACCATATCCGGACACCGAAAGCGCAACTCTTCCACCAGGTTGGCGTGATTGAGAAAGACCGTAATTTCGTAGCCGGGCAGCGAACGCAGCGTTGCGAGAAAATCCTCCCGCTCGTCGTGGTCGCGCTGAGTAAAGCGCCCTTCCGGTTTGACGTGATCGGGGAGCGATGGATCGCCGAAAATCACGCCGATGTGGCGGGCGTATGGTTTGTGTTTCTGAAACAGGCGGGGAAGCGGTGAGACTTTTGTCATGGTTTGAACATCCTTCGCGTTATGCCGTCTCGCGGCGAACAGGGTTCTCGAGATCTCGCGCGGGTTCAGCCACGCGCGAAACGCTGTTCCTGACGATGCGCCCGATCAGGTCGTCGTAGGCAATACCCACAGCGCTGCAGAGCATCGGCAGGTCGGAGTGGGTCGGGTGCAGACCGGCAATCGGGTTGACCTCGATAAAGCAGGGTCGGCCTTGCGCGTCGGAACGCAGGTCGACACGGCCCGCGTCGCGGCACCCAAGGGCACGATAGGCGGCAAGCGCAACTTCTGCCGCCGTTCGCGCCTCGTCATCGTCGGCAAGGGTATAGCGCATCAGTCTTTCGCACTTTTCCTTGTTCACGAAGGATTGTCCTATCTTTTCCGCACCGTCGCGCAACGTGATTTCAAAAACGCCGACGATTTCCGCGTTCGCTCCTTCACCAATCACGCCGACCGTAAAGTCGCGGCCCGGCAGATAGGTCTCGACGAGGGCGGGCTGCTCGAACGTTCGCAGGCTGTACAGACAGACCTCACGCAAACGCGCCGCGCTGTCGATCAGCGAACGATTGGAAATCCCTTTGCCCGTCCCTTCGGCGAGCGGCTTGACGAACAGCGGGAACGGCAGATCCATGCGAGCGATGTCGGCTTCATTGCGCACAACGCGGTAATCCGCCGTCGGGATTCCTGCGTCCCGCACCACCATTTTGGCGAGCGCCTTGTCCATGGTGACGACAAGCACGTCAGGCGAAGAGAAGGTAAAGGGGATGCCGTAGGCTTCGAGCAGCGCGGGCACCTGGGACTCCCGACCTATGCCCTTGACACCTTCGCATATGTTAAAGACGAGGTCCCAGCGCTTTCCGGCGGCGAGCGCGTTCACGAGCGCCTGGATGTTGCCGATCCGCTCGGCCTCATACCCCTCGGCTTGGAGCGCCCTCTCAATTGCGGCGATGGTTTCAGGGGAATCGAACTCGGCCGTTTCCTCTTCCGAGAAGCCCTGCGCGAGGTAATCGTCCCGCAGGTCGTACGTCATGCCTATCAGCATCTGTTCCAAGCGGCCTTTCGCGTCCGCATTCTGCCGCGCTGTTCAAGCGGCAAAACCACTCTCGCGCAGAACCTGCTGCGCCAGTCCCGTGGAACCGCCGGGATCGGGGTAGCGGTAAAGGCCGCCCTCGAAGTTCGTGAGCAGCAAATCGTCGCCGTCACGGCCGACGATATAGTCGGGCAGGAGCGGGATTTTGCCGCCGCCGCCCGGCGCGTCCACGACGAACTGCGGCACCGCATAGCCCGTCGTATGGCCGCGCAGGCCCTTGATGATCTCGATGCCCTTCTCGACCGACGTTCGGAAATGCGCCGAGCCCGAGACCGGGTCGCACTGGTAAAGGTAATAGGGCTTCACGCGCGCCTTCAGAAGGCGGTGCATAAGCTGTTTCATCACCTCGACGTCGTCGTTGATCCCTTTCAGCAGCACTGTCTGGCTACCGAGCGGAATGCCGGCGTCCGCAAGGCGCGCGCAGGCTTCCACTGTTTCCGGCGTCAGCTCGTCCGGGTGGGTAAAGTGAATGCTCATCCAGAGCGGATGGTACTTGCGAAGCATTTTTGTGAGGCTCTTCGTAATGCGCTGGGGCATTACGACCGGGATCTTCGTACCGATGCGGATGAACTCAAGGTGAGGGATCGACCGAAGGCGCTTCAGAAGCCATTCCAGCTTGTCGTCACCAATGGACAGCGGATCGCCGCCCGAGAGAAGACAGTCGCGTATTTCCGGATGGGCCTCGATATATTGCGCGGCCTTCTCCCACTGGCTCGTCGAAAAACTGTATTCCCCGTTCGTCTCGCCAACCATGCGCGAGCGCGTGCAGTAGCGGCAATAGGTCGAGCAAAAGCCCGTCGTGAGGAACAGCACGCGGTCCGGGTACCTATGCACAAGACCGGGCGTGGCCGTGCTGTGCTCCTCCCCGAGCGGATCCGGGTCCTCGCCCGGCGTGCGGACGAACTCGCCGCCCACGGGGATGTGGGTCATACGAAGCGGCTGCTGCGGGTTATCCGGGCTCAGGAGCGACAGATAATAGGGTGTAATCGCGATTGGCAAGTTACCGGTGCGCTTCAGCACACTCGCGCGCTCGTCTTCCGTGAGGTTGACGATCTTCTCCAGAACCTCGACGTGCCGCACGCGGTTGCGAACCTGCCACTTCCAGTCGTTCCATTCCCCGAGGGTCACACCAGGATAGTACCTGCGAATAAACGCACGCGTCTGTTCGCTCACCGGGAAACGCTGGACGACCGTCGATTTGCGGGAATCGTGTTTTTTCGTCTCGGGCGTCTCTGTGATGACGCCGCCGGGATGGGTTATTTTCAAAGGCGCCGTTCTACGTGGAAAACGACGCCCGGTACTGGAGGGTTCAGGATCGTCCGAACCGCTGAGCTCTGGCTGCATATATGGTTTTCATCCCCAAGCGCAAAAATTGGCCCCTTACAGCAACGCCCCGCAAATTCTCCGGATTTCGGAAAAAATTCAGCGGGGCACATCTTGTAATTATGTAGCAGATTTTTTGAAAAAAACATCAGGAATCTTGTGTTGGCCGAAAAAATTTTCTTGCTCTATATCAACAACTTATGAAGACAACGCTTAAACTGAGCCCCTTCACTGCATCCGCGCCAGCTTCGCGTCGCGGTGAATATTGCACGACATGATCAGTCCGAACCCGATCATGGCCGAGAGCATGGCCGTGCCGCCGTAGGAGACCAGCGGCAGCGGGGCGCCGACAACGGGGATCAGGCCCATGACCATGCCGATATTGATGAAGACATAAAGCGAGAGGTTCACCGTGAGCCCGAGCGCCAGCATGCGCCCGTAACCGTGGCGGCAGCGGAAGGAAATCCATATCCCGTAGAGGAAGACCAGCCCGAACAGCGCAAGCAGAGCCAGACCGCCGAGGAGCCCCCACTCTTCCGCCCAGAGCGTAAAAATGAAATCCGTCTGTTTTTCGGGAAGGAAGTTCAGGTGGCTTTGTGTGCCCTGCAGGAACCCTTTGCCGTCTATCCCGCCTGAACCGAGTGCAATTTTCGATTGCGTTATATGATAGCCGGAACCCAACGGATCAGATTCCGGGTCTAAAAATGTCATAACCCGCTTTTTCTGATACTCGTGCATGAACTGCCAGGCGACAGGAAGTGAAGCAAGCGCAACGCCGCCAAGAACTCCGAACATCCACAGTGGCACCCCCGCCATGAAGAACATGGCCCCGCCCGCCATAACGATCATCAGAGAGGTGCCGAGGTCAGGCTGCAGGAGAACAAGCGCGACCGGTGTTACGATAATCGCCGCCGGGACCAGCAGAAAGCGAATGCGCCTCACGTCGTCCAGCGTGGCCGTGTGGAAATAGCGGGCAAGAGCCATGACGACAGCGATTTTCATCAGTTCGGACGGCTGCACGTTCATGAATCCGAGGTTGATCCAGCGTTGCGCACCCATACCAATATGCCCCATGATCTCGACATAGACGAGCAGAACAAGTCCTCCGAAGTAAGTCAGGTAGGACAACCGGAACCACCAGTGAATGCCGATCATCGCCACGACGAACATCACACCGAGACAGAAGACAAACCGCATGAACTGACGCGACGCCCATGGATCGACATCGCCCCCCGCTGCCGAATAAAGCGCCGTAAAACCGACCCCCGCTATCAGGCAGATCAGGAGAATCAGCCCGTAATTCATCTGCTGGATTTTTTTCCAGAAAGTAACGCGATCGTCCTGGATCGTAATCGGCCCAAGCATCGCTAGGTTCCTTTCGGCTTGCGAGGAGGAGGCGTAACACCGGTCCCGACATTGCGGTAACCCCCCGGTCGCAGCGGCACCTTTGCGGGCGCGCGGCGCTGAGCTTCGAGGAGAAGGTCCCGCGCAACCGGCGCCGCTGTCCCGCTGCCGCTGCCGCCGTGTTCGACGACGACGGCGCAAACATATTGCGGCCTGTCGAACGGCGCATAGCCGACGAACAGCGCATGGTGACGAAATTTCCATGGCAGATCCTCGTTGCGGACGCCTTCAAGGCGATCCTGCACCGTGATGCGCCGCACCTGCGAGGTGCCCGTCTTCCCGCCCATTTGCAGGCCGGGCGTCTCAATCTGCGAAGCATGCGCCGTACCACGCGGACCCAACATCACCGCATTCATCCCGCGTACGACGAGGTCGAGGTTATGCCTGCCAACTCCGATTTTTGGCCAGACGACATCCTTGCCGACGCGGTCGCCGACAAAGCCGGTGATCCATGGCTCGACCGCATGACCGCCATTAACGAGCCGTGCCGTCATCACGGCCAGTTGCAGGGGAGTCGCCTGCAGATATCCCTGGCCGATACTGGCGACAATCGTCTCACCAGGCTGCCATGGCTTGCCAAAATGGCCCATTTTCCATTCCTTGTCAGGCACAAGTCCCGGGCTTTCCTCTCTAAGTTCGAAGCCGAACGTCTGGCCAAGTCCGAACCTGTGGGCCATTTCCGCGATGGACTCGATTCCGATGTCAGTCGAGACCTTGTAGAAGAAGACGTCGCAGGACTCGGCAAGCGCGCCGACGACATCGACCGTCCCGTGCCCCCCCCGGCTCCAGCAGTGGAACAGATCCTCGCCGTAACGATAATGGCCGGGGCAAAAGACGGTCGTGTTACGTGTGACGTGATGGTTTTCAAGCCCGGCAAGCGCCGTGATCATCTTGAAAGTCGAACCGGGAGGATACTGCCCCGCAACCGCCTTGTTGTTCAGCGGAAAGGTCGGATCGGAAACGAGTTCCTCCCATTGCTGCGCAGAAATACCCCGCGTGAGCAGATTGGGGTCGAAACCAGGCCCGGACGCCAGCGCGTAAACCGCACCCGTATAGGCATCCATAATCACCGCCGAGGCACTCGTTTCCTGCTCAAGGCGACTTTGGACAAAGCGCTGGAGTTCGGCGTCAACTGTCAAAGTCACTTTGTCGCCCGCATTACTCGGGCTTCGCTTGAGTTCGCGAACCTCCCGGCCAACGACATTAACCTCGACCTCGGATGAACCTGCCTTGCCTCGCAAATCCTCGTCGAACGCCCGCTCGGCTCCGGTCTTGCCGATTCTAAAGCCCGGCAGGCTGAGCATGGGGTCACCATCGCGCAAATCGGAAGGGCTCACTGCGCCGACATATCCGACAAGGTGGCTTGTCGCCCGCCCGAGCGGATAAGACCGCAATTCGCCAACGTCGATCGTTAACCCTGGCAATTCAGTCAGATTCACCTCAATCCTGGCGAGCTCGGTCCAGCTAAGCTGATCCCGGACCTCGATCGGCAGGAACGCGGGTTTGCCTTTCGCCTGCTTTAGAACCCGCTTTATGTCCTGTTCTTCGAGAGAAATCACCTTCTGAAGGTGCCTCAACGACTTCTCGAGGTCGTCGGTTTGCTCGGGGATCAGCAGAACGCGGAAATTCTGGTCGTTGACGGCCAGCGGCACACCATATCGGTCGACAATCTGGCCACGAGACGGCGCAAGCATCTTGATGTTGATCCGGTTTTTGTCCGACAGCATACGGTAACGGCTGCCCTCGGCCACCTGCAGCCAGGCAAGGCGCCCGCCGAGAACCGCGAGCAGCGCCCCCTGCATGACGCCCACCACCACGGCGCGACGAGTGAACACTCTCGATCGGTCACTATCCTGCCTTTTCATGAATCCGTCCCCGGCGTCATCTCCATCAGGGGAACGCCGCCTTCTTCGTCTCCGGCAACAGCCTGTGTACAAGCAACAGGACCAGTACCAGCGGCGGAAAGACGAAAATCCCGGTAAAGGTCTTCAACACCATCGGCAACACGGCCGGTATCTCCAGGTGCAGAACCGCCATTACCCCCCACTGCAACAGCGACACCGCCGCACATACGAATACATATCCGAGCCACACCGTCAGATAGGGCTGCCCCATCAGGAACCGCCGCTGGCCGCGTATGATCCAGTGTACGGTAACATAGGTAAGCGCGTGAAACCCCGCGGGCACGCCCGCGAGCACATCCACGAGAATCCCGAGTCCGAACGTTACGACCGGCGGCATGAGCGTCGGCCTGAAGATCGCCCAGTAAAATACAGCGACAAGGACGAAATCCGGCTTCATCATCTGCGAGAAAGGCAAGCTCATCGCGGCGACATTGAGGAGGACGAATGCCAATGTCAGAAAATGCGGTATACACAGGCGCATGGTGGCCTGGACTCTGCCGTCTATGGAAGAATTGTAACTGTTCATGTTCGCCAATCGGTCGACGATCTCAGGCCGATATCTACTGCCTTACGATACCCGACTGGAGGTTCGGGTTCACGGGTCTGTCGACAACCCGAACATAAATAACCCGGTCCATATTCGCAAAGACTTTTACGACGTATTCCCCGCCCTCGATCTGCTCGACCGTGCCCACTGGCAGACCGGGCGGAAAAAGGCCGCCATGGCCGGATGTAACAACGCGCGCACCGTCCGCGACATTCGCGTCAGGCGGCAGGTACTTCAGAACCGGCAGTTCGTCATTCGTTCCGGTCAGGATCGCCTTCTGACGGCTGCCCTCGATCATTACCGGAATGCGCGAGTTGAAATCGGTCAGGAGCAAAACCCGGGCGACATCGTCCCCGGCCTCGACAATCCGTCCGACAAGACCGTCACCTGAAAGAACCGCCTGACCCTTTTCGATGCCGTCCTGAATGCCTGCGGCCACCAGAAGACTGTGGACATAAGCGTTGCCGGAATCGGCGACCACGCGAGCAGTCACAAAACTGTGGCGGGGGTCAAGCCTGATGTTAAGAAGCTCCTGCAACGACTTGTTTTCAGCTTCAAGCATCATGGCCGCCTGATACCACTCCCGGAGGCGAGCATTCTCCTGCTTGAGCATCGCAACCTCCGTCCGGAGATTGGTGACGCCGGCGACGTCTTCGGCGACGGCGGCGATTTCCTGAAACGGACGACTGACCGAGCCCATCACGGGCGCGAACATCTGCGCGGCTTGAACGCGGGCCGGTTCCATCAGCGACGGGCGCAGCGCGGAGACCAGAAGAAGCGCAACGGAAGCGAACAGGAAGAATACCGAAGAGCGCCCGTCCCAAAGACGGGCGGGGGCGACGCGCGCTAAATATCTCCAGCGTTTACGCGACCTCAAAAGCTAACCCCACAGCGGTCGTTTTCGTTCTCTGATCCATTTTTGATGATTTCCGGCATGGACAAATGAATCGTTTTTAAAATTTTACTGCAAATTCAACGCGCCCGCAACGCGGCACAAAGGGCTATTCAATCTGTTTTTTTAATTTCTCAGAAGAATGCCGACAGCGTACCTATTTCCCGTTGAACAAGTGCGAGCCCCTCGGTCAGTAAGCACCTATGAGAACGCTTTTCAGCGTCTTCATTTCCTCAAGCGCGTGGCCAGTGCCAAGCGCGACGCAGGACAGCGGATCGTCGGCGATGGTGATCGCAAGACCTGTCGCGTGCCTCAGAACAAAATCGAGGTTGGCGAGCAACGCACCGCCGCCCGTCAGGACGATTCCCTTGTCGACGATGTCGGCAGCGAGTTCCGGCGCCGTATGCTCAAGCGCGACTTTCACCGCCTCGACGATCTGACCCACCGGCTCCGCCAGACTTTCGGAAATCTGGCGTTCGGTGACGACGATTTCCTTCGGCACGCCGTTCATCAGGTCCCGCCCCTTGATCTCCATCGTCGCCCCCTCTCCATCACCGGGGGGGCAGGCGGATCCGACCTCTTTCTTGATTCGCTCGGCTGTGCTCTCGCCGATCAGGAGGTTATGGACCCGGCGGATATAGGCGATGATCGCCTCATCCATTTTGTCCCCACCAACCCTCACGGAACGCGCATAAACGATCCCGCCCAGCGAAATGACCGCGACTTCCGTCGTCCCGCCGCCGATATCGACAACCATCGAGCCCGTCGGCTCGGTCACCGGCAGACCTGCGCCGATCGCAGCCGCCATCGGCTCCTCGATCAGATGCACTTCGGAAGCGCCCGCGCTTTCGGCCGATTCCTGGATGGCGCGCCGTTCGACCGCCGTGGAACCGGATGGAACGCAAATTATCATCTTGGGAGAAACGAATGAGCGGCGATTGTGCACTTTCCGGATGAAGTGCTTGATCATCGCCTCGGTTACTTCAAAATCGGCAATAACGCCGTCCCTTAACGGCCTGATAGCAACGATATTTCCCGGCGTCCGCCCGAGCATCTGCTTGGCCTCGTTCCCGACAGCGAGGATTTGCTTCTTGCCGCCCGCGATCGAGATCGCGACGACGGACGGTTCATTGAGAACGATTCCCTGGTCCTTGACATAGACGAGCGTATTGGCCGTCCCGAGGTCAATCGCCATATCAGCGGACAAAAAACCAAACAGCTTGGAAAACATCGCTCTCGAAAAGCCCTTTACTGAAGAACGGTCTGGATTTACTCGCTTATAGCAGACGGGATGAGACGGCGCACCAACAGTTTTTCACCTATCCACGTCTGTCTTAAAGGGATTTGCCACCGGACTGATACAGGTCGGGCCATCAAAAAAGCCCGCCAATGGCGGGCCTTCGACAAGAAATTTCGGTCGGTCGCCCTAACCCTGACGAGCCTTGAAGCGCGGGTTGGTCTTGTTGATGACGTAGACGCGGCCCTTGCGGCGGATAACGCGGCAGTTCCGGTGGCGGCTTTTCAGCGTCTTCAGCGAGTTTACGACTTTCATTGTCTTGCCTTCGTACTCTTCGGTTTTCGCAACTGGAGCGGAACTTATACAGCCGCGACGAAGCTTGTCAAGGACTTTTCGGACTCCTTACGGCAATCGCTTGATCGCCGCTCCATCCCTCTTGAAACGGGGGGAGGACTGTGAAAGCTTTGGGCCCCGCAGGGGCCTTGGCCAAAGCCGGGTGGGGGTGAGCCCCGGTTAAGCGCCGTTAACCCCTCTCGATCTCCCCCGGCTCAAGGGCCGACCTTGCCGTCAAACCTGAACCCCGCCCGCAAACAGCACGATGATGACGATATATGCAAGATGCGTGAAGTTGTGGGCTTCCTGGTCGAGACCGAAGGTCCACCAGAAAACCGTATCCTTTGGCGTCCATTGACGTTTATAGGTGTAGACCCCTTTCAGGCGATCGAACAGACCGTGAATGACGAAGTCGACCACCCCGAGCCACCACAGCGCGGGAAAAAACAGCAGCGCAACGATCGATGTGCCTACCGCATGCACGAGCGTATGCGAAAAAAGCGCTCTGAGCCCCTCCCTGCCCGGCTTTCCCTTCGTCAGCGCCATCCAGTCGGTCTGCAGCAGGAAATCGCCGACAAACTGCTTAACCCGAAAGCTGATATAAAGGAGAAGGATCGAAAGAGGGGTCATGGGAGAATGCTCGGATTATCAGGCTTTTAATTCAATACCCTTACTCTAGGCCAATCGACCGGATTCGACAATAAAAACAATTTCTATAGTCTCCCCAAAATTCCGGCGGTATGTTTGTCATAGCGCGGCTCTCTGGTTCGCGGGGGTGGCGAAGAGTGGCAGCGGGGGCGGGCCGCTGGGG
>RZZS01000149.1 GCA_009929775.1 Alphaproteobacteria bacterium | reverse complement strand
GGACGGACCCAACCGCTTCATCGCCGTCTGTCAGTTCAAGGTGCGCATCCTCGGCACCGAGCACCACGTCATTCCGGACATCGTGCTCTTCGTGAACGGTCTGCCGCTGGTGGTCATCGAGTGCAAGTCGCCCAAGGTGAAGGAGCCGATCCCGGAGGCCATCGATCAACTGTTGCGCTACAGCGAGCAGCGCGGGGCGAAGGGCGAGGGCAGCGCACACCTGTTCTTCTACAACCAGTTCGTCGTGGCCACCTGCCGACAGCAGGCCAAGTTCGGGACTATCACCACCCACGGCGAGAAGCACTTCTATCGCTGGGCCGATCCCTATCCGCGCACGGTCGACGAGCTGGAGCACGGTGCCGGCACGGCCAACGATCAGCAACGCTTGGTCGCCGGCATGTGCGACCCGGCCAATTTGCTCGAGATCGTGCGCAACTTCACCCTGTTCTCCGCAAACGACAAGGGCGAGACCATCAAGGTTGTCGGTCGCTACCAGCAGTTCCGGGCGGTCAGGCTGGCGGTGAAGCGGCTGCTGGAAGGTACGACCCCACGGGCACGCAGCGGCATCATCTGGCATACCCAGGGTTCGGGGAAATCGCTGACCATGATGTTCATGGTACGGGCCATGTACCGGCACACCGCTCTGCAACAGTGGAAGGTGGTCTTCGTGACCGACCGCACCCAACTGGAGGGGCAACTCGCGGAGACCAGCCAGAGCATCGGCTTCACCGTGAAGGTGGCGGACAGCATCGCGACCTTGAAGGACCTGCTGCGCTCGGACTCCTCGGATCTGGTGATGGCCATGATCCACAAGTTTCGCGAGACGGATCTGGCCCAGACCTTCCCGCAACTGAACGCCAGCCCGCACATCCTGGTCATGACCGACGAGGCGCACCGCTCCCAGTACGCCATGCTCGGGGCCAATCTGGACAAGGGCATCCCCAACGCCGCGCGCATCGGCTACACCGGTACGCCCATCGACAAGACCGAGCGGGTGTTCGGCGATTACATCGACAAATACACCATGCGCCAGTCCATCGAGGACGGCGTGACCCTGGAGATCGTCTACGAGGGCCGCACCCACAACGCCGAGGTGTCCGACCGGAAGGCCATGGACACGGCCTTCGCGGACGTCTTCAGCGACTACAAGCTGGAGGAGCGCCTGGAGATCCTCGGCTACGGCTCACGGGATGCCTACCTGGAGGCGGAAGCCACCATCGCGGCCAAGGCGCGGGACATGGTGGCTCACTATCTGGAGCACATCTTTCCCAACGGCTATAAGGCCCAGGTGGTGGCCACTTCGCGGGAGGCGGCGGTGCGTTATCGCACCTATCTCTGCCTGGCTCTGGCGGATGCCATCGAGGCCCTGGAGCAGTCCAACCCGCTGAACCTGGACCTGAAACGGTTGAGGCGTTTGGGGGTCGACGTGGTCATCTCCGCCGGCCACAACGACCTACCCCACCTGAAGCTCTACGGCGACAAGGGCCGCCACAAGATCGCCATCAAGCGTTTCAAGATGGTCTTCGATAGCGAGGACGACGGCGTCGACGGCAATCTCGGGATTCTCGTGGTCAACCACATGCTGCTCACCGGCTTCGATGCGCCCGTGGAGCAGGTGATGTATTTCGATCAAGTGATCGTCGCCCACAACCTGCTCCAGGCTATTGCCCGCGTGAACCGGGTCGGCGGCGCCGGCAAGGAGAAGGGGTTCGTGGTCGACTATGTCGGCGTCGGCCATCACCTCAAGAAGGCCATCGACACCTACGACGAGCGCGAGCAGAAAGAGGTGGAGGACGCCCTAAGCTTTCCCGACGACGAGCTCCGGGAGCTGCAGGCGGCGCATCAAGCCATCACGGCCTTTCTGGGCAGGCACGGTCTGAACGACCTGACCGACCATGATGCCTGCTTCGATCTCTTCTACGACGAGGACTTGCGATTCGAGTTCATGAGCCTCTTCAAACAGTTCACACGCTGCTTGAACCTGGTGTTTCCGGCCAAGGAGGCGCTCGACTTCATGGGCGACTACAACGCCCTGACCGAGATCAATGTCCTGGCCGGCAAGCACTTTCGCGACGCCCGGCTCAGCATGAAGGGCATTCCGCCGAAATTGCGGGCACTGACGGATGCCTATCTGACCTCTAAGGGCATCGACCTGAAGGTCGCCCCGATCTCGATCCTGGATGACGACTTCGAGCGCCAGGTCGACAAGCGCAAGCGCACCAAGACCAAGGCCGCGGAGATTGAGCACGCCATCCGTCATCATCTGGAAGTGGACCTGGACGACGATCCGGACCTCCAAGCCTCTTTCGCCGAGGCCCTAGCCAAGATCTTCGAGGAGTTTCGCGACAACTGGCAGAAGATCTACGAGGCGTTGGAGACGCTCCGCGAGCGTATGCGGACCGCCAGCCAAGAACCGACCTACGGACTCCATCGCAAGAAACAGATGCCGTTCTTCAGGATGTTCCAGCGCGAGCTCGGGGCCGCCTGGGAACAGCAACCGGCCTATGCCGGCAACGAAGACGATCGCATCGGTGCCCTGGTGAATCTAACTCAGCAGGTCTTCAACATCGTCGAGCGTGAGCTGAAGCTGACCGGTTTCTGGGAGAGCATCCCGGCCCGAAACCGCCTCAAGGCCGAGTTGCAAAAGACATTGATTCAGCCGGAGTTCGTCAAATTGCCGGGGCTCTCCCGGATTTCAGGGGAAAAGAAAATAGTCAATGAAACAGCCAGTTAAGGACATTTTTACCGTACACATCGACCACGAAAACGACGGAGCGGAA
>RZZS01000075.1 GCA_009929775.1 Alphaproteobacteria bacterium | reverse complement strand
GGGAAAATCTCCATAAAATCCGTCATGGTCGCAGGGTACTCCATCATCGGCTGAAACACTACATGTAGTAGCGTGGGCAGTCAACTGCATAGCCCCGTATATCTATATGCTTAAAAATTTCTATGACGTGCCTTACGAAGATTTTTTTCGCGACCTCGATCCGCCGGACTTTCCTGACGCGCCGGATGACGATCCGGTTGCGAAGGCCGTGTTCTGGAAGATCGCCAGTATCGAGGATGCGGACCTTAAACGCAAAATCCGTAAAATAGTCAATCTTCTCGCGCCTTGAAGGCTCTTGCTGGAAAATCGGAGACATACTCTCTTCGCGAATTTGTATTACATTGCTTGCTGATTCAGTCAGACAGGAGGTAATCATGCCGACAGTGTTCATTACCGGTGCCAACCGTGGTCTTGGTCTGGAATTTGCCCGGCAGTATGCGGCGGACGGATGGCGTGTCCATGCAACCGTTCGCTCGGAGGAGAAAATTTACGACCTTCAGGAAGTCGGCGGTGACGTCCGTATTCATATCCTTGACATGGCCGATTCCGGTTCCATTCGCCGGGCGGCGGAGAAGCTTTCCGGCGAGGCGATCGACGTGCTTGTCGCCAACGCTGGAATGTACGGACCATCCGGGCCGCTCGGGAAGCTGGATGCCGAAGGCTGGGCAAAGACACTGGCCACCAATGCCGTGGGGCCGACCCTTCTCGCCGAGGCATTCGCGGAACATGTCGCGAGAAGTGAAATGAAAAAAATGGTCGCCGTTTCCAGCAAGATGGGCAGCATCGCCGACAATGGTTCGGGGGGCTCGTACGCGTATCGTTCGTCAAAAGCAGCGCTGAATGCGGCATGGAAATCCCTCTCCGTTGATTTGCGTGAACGCGGCATTACAGTTGCCGTGCTGCATCCGGGCTGGGTGCGTACCGATATGGGCGGCCCGAACGGCTTGATCGACCCACCGGAAAGCGTCGCCGGCATGCGGGAGGTAATCGAAGGACTGACTGACGAGAACAGCGGCGAATTCTTCGATTACAAGGGGCAGCGCATTGCCTGGTGACGCCGCCTAACTCTTTCGGAGCCGGTCGACGTAGCGGCCTGCGAACAGCCAGAAGGGCGAGTTGCAGTCAAATCCCATTTCTGCGGCCTGCCGCAAGGTCTCCTGTGCAGAGAAATTCTGCGCTGTCGCCACATGCATCATCGAAAAAGCGGTGCAACGGATTCCGGCTTTGCAATGGACGAGGACAGGCGTCTCCGCGTCCTCAAGGACCTGGCGAAAACGATCCGCAGTGTCAGTGTCAAGGTTCGCGACCGTGAGCGGAAAATGGCGGTAATTCATTCCCTCCATCAGGGCGGCTTCCTTTTCTTCGGTTGGAGAGAGCAGGTGCTCCTCCGTTTCGGAACGGAGGTCGATGATCGTTCTATAACCCTGCTCGGCTAGGCGCGCAAAGTCGAGCCTGTCCGGCTGGCTCATGCCGACGTGAATACCGGGCGTCAGTTCGATCACGTCCATTTCCATTTCTCTCCCTGGAGGCGCGCAAGCAAGAACATTAAGCCTGTGCGAGCATATTTCAATGCTATCAAAACGGCAGGAGCGGTGAGTCACATTTGATACAAGAAAATTTCATTCAGGTTACAAACTGGCAATACAGCGGTTACAGACCGGCGATACAACATGAAGCACACTCATTGACACATTGGCTGACAGCCTTTTCGCCGTTCACGGACTTCGCGTGGGTGACGAGAAGGTCCGCCACAAGCACAGAGGAGCAGACCATGTACTATGGCACCATGCATCGCACGCCGCTCGCCGTTAAAGCCCTTCTGGCAAAACGGATTCTGACCCAGGATCTGGCCGTTTCCCATGCGAGCGTTCACTAGCGTGCACGAGACCGCTTTTCTTTCCGGGGGGCAAGGGATTTACGATCCGTCCGGTCGGCTGCCGGATTCCAGCACCGTCCACGGGCGGCAGTGTTGCCGCTTGGGGGTCGCTTTCACGGCGGTGCATCCGAAACAGCGGGTGCAATCGCGCGCGATCAGAATGCGGCACGCTCACGAGGATATTTTTTAAAGCTGTTCGCTCTGGCACCCGCGGCGGCAGCAGCCTTTTTCCAGTTCTTCCACGGGAAGTGCGTCCGCTCCGAGAACATCCCGAAACGTTTTGGAGTCGCCGTCGTATGATTGCAGTTCCCCGGAGCGGATATCGAAATACCAGCCGTGCAGGCTGAGCGCTCCGGATTCGACAGCCTCCGCAACCCACGGAAATGTCATCAGATTGTCAAGGGAGACCAGGAGGCCGGCCTGTTCCATCGCGCGGGTCCGGATCTCTTGCGGCTCATCGGCGAATTCACGCTCGATCCGATCCCTCGCAGGCTCAAGCGTGGCCAGCCAGTTGTGAATGAAGCTGGTTTCTTCGCCGTTGTCCGCGCTTCCGGAGAGAAGGGCGGCAATTCCGCCGCACTGCGAATGCGCGAGAACGATGATATGTTTAACTTGCAGCTGGCGCACGGCGAATTCGATGGCGGCGCTGGTCCCGTGATGGCGGCTGTCGCTTTCGCAGGGCGGAACGATGGCGGCGACATTGCGGATGACGAAGATATCGCCGGGCTGGCTGTTTGTCAGGATTGCCGGGTCGATGCGGGAGTCCGAGCACCCGATCACGAGCACTTCGGGCTTTTGGCCCATGCTCGAAAGTTGTTCGTAAACCGGGTTGCCGGACCGGAAGTACGCATCGTGGAAATCCTCGTAGCCCGCTACCAGTTTGCGGAATGGCATCGCGGTCGGTCCATGTCTGGTTTCTGTCTGCCGACATATGAGCAGAGACTGGCCTGTCTCGCAAATGAAACTTCACGTTTCCTGTCGCCGGGTGTGTTCACGTCCCGGTCGGGTTTTGTGTCCATATCTGCCATGCGAGGATCGAGGCGTAGCCGATCCATGCAACATAGGGCAGCATTAGCCAGAAATTGACGCGGTCGACCCGAAAGAACGCGACCAGAAGCCATAGGCTGAGGCCGATCATAACGGCAATCCATAGCCACGAGACCAGCAGCATGTGAAACGTGAAAAACAGGAAGCTCCACGCCCAGTTCATCGCCATCTGCACACAGAACACGGCGAAAATGACGCCATGATCCCTCCAGAATCCGCTCGCGATCATCCTCCCGAAGGCAAGGCCGAGCAGAACGTAAAGCGCGGTCCAGACAATCGGAAAAGCGGCGTCGGGCGGAGTCAGGGACGGCATGTCGAGATCCCGGTACCACTCCATGCCCGGGCCGGTCGCCGCCCCGATGAGGGCACCGATCCCGACGAACAGGGCGACCGAGAACGCTTGTATCCATATCGTTCTTTCCATACGCATCAGTTAGGCGAATCTGGCGGAAAGGAAAGTCGTCGAAGCCGAAAATGAAACCGTTTTCACGTCCGGTTGTTAAAGGAGATCAGTGAATTGCTTTGCGTTGGCGTTCTCCAGCAACTATGAAAGTCTTATGCGGGCCCTTTATCTCTTCATATGCATGCTCGTCCTCGCCGCGGCAGGACTTGGCGCCGCGCTGGCGCAGGAGGTCGATTACCGGGTGGATATATCTGCCTCTGGAACGGATGGGCTTGCGAAACGCCTGCGGGAGAATTCCCTGCTGGTCTCGCTGAAAGACAAAAAGCCGTCGACCGTTGCGGCGTTGCGCCGCCGCGCTTCGGGAGATGCCGAAAATTTCCTCAGCCTTCTGCAGGAACTCGGTTATTTCGATGCGCGTGTCGATTACCGGCTTGTGAGCGGCGAGGACGGAACGGACGTCCTCTTCACAATCGAACCGGGGCACCAATACACCCTGTCCGGCTTTCGTCTCGCATGGATCGGCGGGGAGCCGGAGATCCCCGCGCTCGACACGGCGGATAAGCCCGTTGGCGAGACGGTTTCGGCCGACGCGATTCTCAAGGCCGGGCACGACCGTCTCGATGTTCTCATGCGTCACGGCTATCCGTTTCCGGAGATCGTGGAGCGCCGCCTTGTCGTCGATCACGACGACCGGACCGCGAATGTCGAACTGACGATCGACAAGGGACCGTTCGCACGCTTCGGAGATACGAAAATCGAGGGGTTCAGGCGCGTCGATCCCGAATTTATCGAGCGCCGGATCGAATGGGTCGAAGGCGAGCCGTTCGACATTCGCAAGGTCAACCTGACGCGCCGGAACCTGACGCGCAGCGGCGTGATCGCCATGGCCGATATCGTTTATGGCGCGGTCGGCGATGACGGGCGTCTTCCGGTCTCCGTCACGGTCCGCGAAAGCAAGCACCGCAGTATCGGTGGCGGCGTCGCCTATTCGACGACGCTCGGCCCGGTCGCGCAGGTCTTCTGGGAACATCGCAATCTGTTCGGTGAGGCGGAAAAGTTCCGCGCGCGGCTGGAGGTTGGCACCAGACGATATGGTGTAACCGCTGATTTCAACAAACCCGATGTGCTGGGTTCGCGGAAACTCGGGCTCGAGGTTTCGGCCGAACTGAGCCACGAGGAGCTTGAGGCGTTCAACCGCGACCTTGCCGCAATCTCCACGCTCCTTCACTACGAATGGACGGACACGACGGTTATGTCCGGTGGCGTTCTCCTTGAGCAGACGACGATCGAGGAAAAGGGCGAGGACGCTGATGATTTCACCATCGCCGGTTTGCCGCTTCAGATCCGTTTCGACAATACGGACGATCTTCTTGATCCGTCGCAAGGATTTCGGATCAACGCTGGGGTCGTGCCGTATACGGTTCTCAATCGGTCGGTGGATTTCATCGAAGCCGATTTTGGCGTGCGGCATTACCTTCCGCTCGGCGAGCGCTTTGTCTGGGCAAACCGGGCGCGGGGGGCGGCGCTGTTCGGCGCGTCGCGCTCGGACATTCCCGCAAGCAAACGTTTGTTCGCGGGCGGAGGCGGTTCGGTGCGCGGTTACGGCTATCAGACGATTGGCCCGCTTGATGAGGAAAACGATCCCTCCGGCGGGCGGTTGCTTGTCGAACTGGGTACCGAGATGCGCTTCATGGTGACTGATTCAATCGAGCTGGCGGCGTTTTACGAAGGCGCACGGGTGACGCGCGACCTGGAGGCCGCGAGCGACGAGGATTTCCGTTGGGGGACGGGCCTCGGCGCGCGCTATCATACCGCAATCGGCCCGGTTCGCCTCGATATCGCCGTTCCTCTCGACCGCCGCGATGAGATCGACGACGCCTATCAGTTCTACGTTTCGCTCGGGCAGGCATTCTGATGGATCGGGCATGGGTGAAACGCTGGTCGGTCAAGGTTGCGGGCGGGGTTCTGCTGCTTGCGGTTATGCTTCTGATCGGGCTGTCGGGCACGCTTTTGTGGCTGTCGGGAGGGTCGGGGCGGATCTGGCTTGCAGGGCAGGTCGAAAATCTCGCCAGCACGGAAACGGCGCGGATCGATATCGGCGCAATCGAAAAGCTCGACACCGGAACGATTTTGATCGACCGCATCACGGTTGCCGATGCGCAAGGGCGATATCTCACGATCGACGATTTACTGATCGATTGTAGATTTTTGAGCCTTCTGGACGGCAACCCGCGCATCGATCGCCTGATGGCCGAACGGGTCGTCCTCGAGCGCCTGCCGGAACAGGGCAAGCCGGATGCGGCACAAACGCAGGCGGATTTTCGTCTTCCCGACATTCACATCGGCCGTTTCGGAGTCGGCTCTCTTGAGCTGGGGGAGGCGATTACAGGAACGCGCGAACGGTTGCAAGTCGAGGGACGGCTTGTCCTGAGCGCCGATCTTTCGAAGAGCGATCTTGCCTTGCGCGTTGTCGACGAAACGGCGCCCGCCGCGGCGCTGGTCGATATCACGCTCGCGCCCGGCGGAACCCGTCTGACGTTGCGCGCCGCGCTCGAGGATCGCGGACAGGGACCGCTCTCCCACCTCACCGGCGTGGCGCCACTGCGTCTGCGGATTGAGGGTGAAGGCCCTCCGGACGGCTGGTCCGGCCGGATCGAGGGAGAGGCCGGCGAGCTTTTCTCCGTTAACAGCGATCTGGCCGTCAATCTCGCCGGGCCCGACGCGACGGTTACGCTCTCGGGAGAGTGGCGCGCTCCTCCCCTTGCCGCGCGCGGCGAGACGGGTTTCGTTTATGATGGGGCAAGCGGAGACGTTCAGGCGTCCTTCACGGGCGACCTGCATCTTCCGGAATTTGCGGCGACCGGCGTCAATCTTTTGCTCGGCGCCGGGCCGGAGAGCGCTCTTTTCGGCACTCTCCCGGCGCGCGGTCTCAGGTTGCGGGCGAGCGGCTCGTGGGACGCGCTGCGCGGCGCCGACGGCGAGGTTTTTCCCTTCGCGGCGGAGACGGACTTTTTCGCCGCCGCCACCTTGCGGGACTCGCAACTCGAGATCGGCCAGCTTGAGCTGAACAACACGGTCGCCGCTCTGGCCGCAAGCGGCACTGTCGATCTTGACGCGAGTCGCCTGACGCTCGAGACGCGCCTGACGGTCGATCGGTTGTCGTCCCTTTCCGGCGAGGTGCGTGGAAACGGCCGTGCGAACCTGACCCTCGCCGGAACCTATGCGCCCTTGCAGATCTCGGGCAGTGCGCGCGTGGAGGCCGGCGCCCTCAAGACGCCGTGGGAGCAGGCGGCGGACCTGATCGGGCCATCGCCCGAAGCAAGGGCGGAATTCACGCTCTCGCCGCAGGGGCTGCGCATCGACGAGGGCACGATCACCGGGAAGGGCATCGAGCCGGTGCTGTTCGAGGGACAAGTCGGCGGCGAGCCGCTCGCCGCGTTCACGGTGAAGACGCGCTACCGGGAGGTCGGCTTAGGAGGCCGGATCGTATACGCGCCGCCGCGTATCATGATACAGGATTTCCTTGTGTCGGGCGCGGGCGCAAGCGCGCAGGGAAACGCGGCCTACTCGCTCAAAACCGGCGCGGTTCAAGGCGATGTGAAGGCCTCGCTTGAGGATGGGCCGCACTTGTCCCTTACGGTCGGCGGAACGGCAACGCAACCGACCGTTTCCGGGACGCTCGAAGGGGCGGCGCCGGTTTCATACGGCCTTGATTTTTCAGGCGGCGTGAATGTCGGGGATACGACGAGCGCGACGCTTGAAACCTTCCGTGGGCAGGTCGCGGGGAACGAATTCTCCCTCGCCGCTCCGCTGACTCTCTCGCCGCCGGATGGCGATTTCGCAATCGGCTCGGTTCGTTTCAACGTCGGGGGTGGCTCTGTTGCCATGTCGGGGACGGTCGGGTCGGAGCGAATCGATGTGCGGCTTTCCGGGGAAAACCTTCCGACCGATCTCGGCGTGCCGCCCTTTCTCTATGACGGGCGGATGGTTCTGGACGCGAACGTGCAGGGGCCGTACGACGCCCTGACCGGCAGCGCGCAGGTCGATATCGTCCGCATGAACCTGCCCTCGCCGGACGAGGGGCAAGCCGGAGCGCAGGAGATCTCCGGGCAAATCGGCGCAACGTATGAGGCCGGTTCTCTCTCGCTTTCAGCCGGGCTGACAGGTCCGCAGAAAACGGACGTCCGGGCGGAAGCCATCGTTCCCATGAGCCTCGTGCCGTTCAATCTCCCGCGCGACGCCCCGCTTTCGGGCCGGATGAGGGCCGGTTTCGATCTGGGACTCGTTACCGTGCTCGGCGGGCTGGATACCCACCGGCTGGGAGGCGAGGCCTCGCTTGATTTGCAGCTTGGCGGCACGCTGGCGAATCCGGAGGTGTCGGGGAGCGGGACGATTGCGGGCGGGCGGTATGAAAACATCGAAACCGGCACCGTACTGCGCGGGATCGAAGCGGATATCGCCGTGAAGGAAGATGCGCTTGTCCTCGACAATCTGCGGGGCCGAGGGCCCGGAGGCGGCACCGTCGCCGGGCAGGGGCAGGTGGTCTTTGCGGATCCCGCCAGCCCGGATTTTACGTTTCAAACGCAATTCGAGGAGCTGCAACTGGTCGATACCGACCAGCTCGGCGCAACCGCATCGGGTGAACTGAATGTCGCGGGCGGGATGCGAGGCGCGAATATCACGGGTGACATCGTTATCGATCAGGCCGAGTATTTCATTTCCCGTCTCGGCGGGACGACGTCATTTTCCGGATTTACCATCGTCGAGAAAGGCGGTCCCGATGAGAGGGCGGTCGTCACGCAGGAGGAGGCGTCGCCCTGGCCCGTGACGCTCGAACTTGGCGTCAGGGCGGACGACAATATTTTCGTTCGCGGCCCCGAGCTGGACACGGAATGGGCAGCGGATCTGGTTATCGGCGGCACGCTTTCGGACCCGGATGTGCGCGGAGTGCTCCGTGTTGTGCGCGGCAGCGTGCAGCTTATCGATACGCCCATCGAGTTGCAGGGCGGCGAAATCATCTTCAATACGCCAAGGCTCGCCAACCCGACGCTTGACCTGACCGGAGTAATGCGCGGGGCGGACCTCGACGCAACCGTTCGCGTGACCGGCGAGGCGCAGGCGCCCGAAATCGTACTAAGTTCCAGCCCGCCGCTCCCCGAAGACGAGATTTTGGCCCGTGTCCTGTTTGGCGCGGGGATGGAGGATCTTACTCCGGTGCAGGGTCTTCAGATCGCCCGAACGGTGGCGGCGCTCTCGGGGCGCGGCGGCGGCGGGCTTGATCCGCTGGGCCGCATTCGGCAGGCGACCGGTCTTGACGCGCTGTCCGTCGGGTACGACGAGGAACAGGGTGCGACGCTCTCCATTGGCAAATATATAGGAGATGATGTCTACGTCGCGGTCGATCAGGGCGTTACGCCGGAAAGCTCGGCGGTGCGGGTCGAGATCGACGTTACCAACGACATCGAGGTCGAGACCCGTCTCGGCGGTACGGCGGAAAGCAGCGTCGGGATTAACTGGAAGAGGGATTATTGACGACGTTTCATTAATTCCGTCCCGGGGTCTCGGTCCATCCTTCATAGGGGATCAACCGCCCGTTACGGCCCAGAACGCATTGCACGTGCGCTTTCTGCCACGGAAGGGAAAAAAACGAAACGGGGAAGACGGTATAGTGCCCCGGTCCGTAGGGAGAGGCGACGGTCGTGTGGTTGCGGATAAAAAAGCGCTCGACAGGCGTGTCGTAGGCGAACTCTCTAGCCGCCCTCCACGCGCAGAACTCCTCCTGCGGGGATAACGGATCCGAAGGCGGGACGAACAGGGTGAACGAGGGCATGATCAAGCCTGCAGCGATAACAACCAGAACGAGGGCTCCGAGAAAACGTTGGACGATGGATACAGGCATGGAATCTTTCCTCCCGAACGATGGGGCGCATAGGATCATTATACAGTACCGGGAAGCGGGTGATCCAGAACCATGCGCCCGGCAGGCGAGTCTTGGTTCAACCTGGATGACGGACAGGCGAGAACACGGATGGTGAAGGAAAAATCCAGCTTGGTGAAATACTTGCTCAGCCCGGCGGGCGTGTTTGTGTTGAGCCTTGCGGCCGTTGTACTTATTTCCCTCCAATTCTCCAGTTTCCAGCAAGCCCGCGACCGGTTGCGATTCGAAACCCGGGCCGACATTGCCGGGTTCGCAATCGAGACCCGTATCGAAACCTATATCGCGATGCTTCGCGCGACCGCCGGTTTTTTCGCCGCGAGCGAAACTGTCTCCCTCAACGAATTCAGGATCTACGTATCCCGTCTTCGTTTGCAGGAAGCCTATTCCGGCATTCAGGGCATCGGCCTGTCCCTGCGTTTGCGTCCGGATGAGGTTGAAGGGTTCGAGCAGCGCATGCGCTCGGCGGGGATGGAGGATTTCCGGGTCTGGCCCGAAGGATCGCGCCCGGAGGTTCACACGATCGCCTATCTCGAACCGATGGACGCGCGCAACCGGGAGGCTCTCGGCTACGATATGGCAACGGAAGAGGTTCGCCGGGAAGCGATGGACGCCGCGCGAGACCGTGGGCTGCCAGTGGCTTCGGGGCGCGTGACTCTGGTGCAGGAAATTACGGAGGATGTGCAGGCGGGCTTCCTGATCTATGTCCCGATCTATCGCGGCGGCGAAACGCCCGGGTCGATCGAAGAGCGTCGCGAGCGTCTCATTGGCTATGTATATGCGCCCTTTCGCGTCGGCGAGTTGCTCCGGAGCGCCCTCGGGAATTCCCCTCTGGCGGTGGACGTCACCGCCTATGAGGGACTGAGTCCACAGCCGGAGACTCTTCTGTACCGTTCGACAAATTACGCGACGGGTGAACGTCCGGCGCGCTTTGCGCCCCGCTTTCTGGTGTACCGGAAGCTGGACGTTGCCGGTCGGCAGTGGACAATGCGATACACCGACGGCCCGGCATTCGACGCATCTTCGGCTCGGCTTCCGGTTCCCGTGATCTTTCTGAGTGGCGTTTTGCTCAGCTTCCTTCTCACGGCGATCACCTGGTTTGAGGCGAAAGCGCACAGAAAAGCCGTCCGGGTGGCGGCGGAACTGCGTCGTTCCGAGCAGGAGTTGAAGGAAAGCCGTGAGCGTCTGATTGAAAACGACCGTCGCAAGGACGAATTCCTTGCCATGCTCGCTCACGAACTGCGCAATCCGCTTGCGCCGATTTACAATGCGCTGCAGGTCATCCGCATGTCGGGATTCAACAGGGACATCGTCGATGAATTCAGCGGCATCATGCAAAGTCAGGTCGATCAGCTCGTCCGGCTCGTTGACGATCTGATGGACGTGTCGCGGATCACCCGTGGCAAAATCGAACTCACAAAGGCGCCGACGGGTTTGGGAAGCATCATCGATAACGCCCTGCAGGTTGTCGGGCCCGCAATTGACGAAAAGGGCCAGTCGCTTGTACTAGAATTGCCGTCCGAAGAGTTATGGCTCGACGCCGATTTCGCCCGTGCGTCGCAGATTTTCGTCAATCTCCTCGGCAATGCCTCGAAATATACGCCGGATGGCGGACGGATACGGGTCTTTGCCGAAAGCCGGGACCGGTTCGTCCGGATCGGGGTCGAGGACAACGGGATCGGTATTCCGCCCGACCGTCTGGAGTATGTGTTCGAACCCTTCACCCAGCTGGACAGTTCGGTCGGCCGCAAGCAGGGCGGACTCGGGATTGGTTTGATGCTGGTGCGCCGCCTCGCCGGGATGCATGGCGGCCGGGTCGAGGTCGAGAGCGCGGGCGAGGGAAAAGGCAGTACTTTTTACGTCTGTCTACCCCGGGGGACGGTTCCCTCGATCTCTGCTTCGTGACCAGGGAAAAAGAAATGATTTCCGTTTTTCGGGGTTTTCGCGTAAAGAAGCGGCCATGAAAGCCAGCAACATACGCAATATCGCGATTATCGCGCACGTCGACCACGGCAAAACGACCCTGATCGACTCGATTTTCAAGCAAAGCGGCATGGTCCGAGAGAACCAGCAGCTCGGCGAGCGGGTCATGGACAGCAATGACCTCGAGCGTGAGCGCGGGATCACGATCCTTGCCAAGTGCACCGCCATTGAATGGGAAGGCACGAAGATCAATATCATCGATACGCCCGGCCACGCCGATTTCGGCGGAGAGGTAGAGCGCGTTCTTGATATGGCTGACGGCGCGATTTTGCTGGTGGATGCCGCCGAAGGGCCGCTGCCGCAGACGAAATTCGTGCTCGGCAAGGCTCTCAAGCTCGGCATGCGCCCGATCCTGCTGATCAACAAGATCGACCGGCCCGATGCGCGTCCTGACGAAGTTCACAACGAGGTCTTCGACCTGTTTGCCTCGCTCGATGCGAATGATGAACAGCTTGATTTCCCGACGCTTTATGCTTCGGGCCGGGATGGATGGTGCGCCGAAAGTCTGGATGCTCCGCGCGAAAATCTTCATCCGTTGCTTGAACTCGTGCTGCGGCATGTGCCCCCGCCGCAGGTCGATGCGAACGGGCCGTTCAAAATGCTCACGACCTTGCTGGAAGCGGACCCCTACCTGGGCCGTGTCCTAACTGGTAAGGTCTATAGCGGCGCTGCGAAAGTGAATATGAGCGTTAAGTCTCTTGATGTGACGGGCGACCATGTCGAATCTTTTCGCCTCACCAAGCTCCTTACCTTCAACGGTATCGAGCGGGTTCCGGCGAATGAAGTGATCGCGGGCGATATTATCTGCGTGGCCGGGATGAAGGCTACCAGCGTTGCCGACACGGTCTGCTCGCCGGAGGTCAAAGAGCCGATTCCTGCCCATCCGGTCGATCCGCCGACGATGGCCGTGACCATTACGGTCAATGACAGCCCCTATGCGGGGCTCGAGGGCAAAAAGCTCACCTCGACGATGATTGCAACGCGCCTTAAGGCCGAGGCCGAAACGAACGTCGCCATCCGCGTAACGGAAAGCGCGAACAAGGATGCCTTCGAGCTTGCCGGCCGGGGCGAACTCCAACTCGGCGTGCTCATCGAGACGATGCGCCGCGAAGGATTCGAGCTCTCTGTCTCGCGCCCGCGCGTGCTGTTTAAGGAAGAGGACGGGCAAAAGCTCGAGCCTTACGAAGAAGTTATCGTCGACGTGGACGACGAGTACACCGGCGCGGTGATGGACAAGCTCACCCAGCGCAAGGCCGAGATGACCGACATGCGTCCCTCGGGTGGCGGCAAGACGCGCCTTACTTTCCGTGCCCCCTCGCGCGGGTTGATCGGCTATCAGGGCCAGTTCCTGACCGATACGCGCGGCACGGGGCTGATGAATCGCCTGTTCCATTCCTATGGGCCGTACAAGGGCGATATCGGCGGTCGCCGCAACGGTGCGCTGATCTCGACCGACAAGGGTCCGGCGGTGGCTTACGCAATCTTTAACCTGCAGGACCGCGGTGTGATGTTCATCGAGCACCAGACGCCGGTCTATCAGGGCATGATCGTCGGCGAACACAGCCGCGAAAACGACCTGGATATCAACGTGCTGAAAGGCAAGAAACTCACCAACATCCGCGCGTCTGGTTCGGATGAGGCTGTGACACTGGTCCCGCCCCGCCGCATGTCGCTGGAAGAAATGATGAGCTGGATCAACGAAGACGAACTCGTCGAGGTAACGCCCAGGAGTTTGCGCCTGCGCAAACGGCACCTTACGCCGCAGGAACGCGAGCTGGCGAAGAAAGCGGAGAAGAAGAAGGGGGCGGAGTAGGCCTTTCCCGCAAATAATGCCGCTTCCCCCCCCTTTATCACTTTGGGGACACAAAAACTTTATGTGTCCCCGATGTTAACTTTGGGGACATATAAAGTTTCGGGGCTATGCAGTTAAACGCCTACCCACAAGATGTAGTATTCAACGTATCCGCTGGAACCGGGCCGATTTGTAAAGCCTGTTCGATCAGTCGATA
>RZZS01000074.1 GCA_009929775.1 Alphaproteobacteria bacterium | reverse complement strand
CTCACGTCTCATTGGACAGAATCGCAGATCGCACCCCCCTTGTCAGCCGTCTTTATCCCGGAATGCTCAAAATGAGGGGGTTTTTAGAGGTGCCCTTAAAAGATTGAATTGAGCAAGGGGACTCCAATGAGAACGAGTATCAATAAAATCAGGATTAGTGCCCCCCTCGTTCCCGCGTTATCGGTGACGATGGCTCTCCATAATAAAAAACCGGTGAATGCCACGCAATAGACCGCAATGGATATGATGGCGAGCTGCGCGCCGCTCTGCCCGACGCTCAACCCCAGTGGAACGCACGTTCCCACGAACAGGATGGGAACCAGAACAAGTGTCGCGATAAACCCGGCGATCTGACGCCCGATGGAAACCCTGTCCTTGTCTACCATTGCATTTTCCCCTTCAGCGTATTGTGGAGGCAGAAAGGAACGACCTTGCCGTTCCCGACCGAAATGCCGGTGCAGCATTTCTTCGCCCGCTCAAAATCGAAGCATTCCGCATCCATGAAGTTTTTGACGATTATGCGTAATATTTTCATGTCTTTATGGCACGAGCCGTTGCCGCTGGCAAACGCCTGGAGCTTTTCCAGCAGATCGGAGCCGCCGAGCACTTTCCCGACGAAGCATTTGCAGATGTTGTTTTGCATGTAGTCGAGGACGGTTTTGTCGAACGCCACCCGGTTGGAAAGCGCGTCCTTGCATCTGGTGTAATCGATATAATCCCCCAGCGAATAAACCTCGTCCCCCTGGCAGAACAGGAACCCCAGCGAGGTGCAGTTTTCATGCGAACAGGGCAGGGGTATAAGATCCTTGTATCCCATCATGCCGCTGCCAGCGCTCGCGAGAAGAATGTCCTCCTGCAGTACCGTCGGCAGTTCCGTTCCGCTGGCCTTGCCGACTTTCGTCAGACGCTGGAACGTTATGCCGGAAATGTGCTCTGTTTTCGTCGCCAGTTCGAGAATGGCCGGGATATCTTTCAGGTTGTCCCGGTAGACCGTGACGGCGAGACATATTTTAATCTCGTGTTCGTTCAGCTTGCTGATGATCTTCTGCTTGGTCTTCAGGAGGGCGTTGCCGCGCAGGGCCTTGTAGACATCGTCATCGAAACCGTCGAACTGAAGGTAAACCTCTACCCTGTCCCGATGATCCCGGATGGCGTTAAAAACCTTGTGGTTCTTGATCAGGGCGAGACCGTTGGTGTTGATCACAATCCGGCCGATGTTTCTCCGCAGAGCGGCGTCCAGGATGTCGCAGAAATCAGGATGCAGAAGGCATTCCCCGCCGGAAATCTGCAAAACGTCAAGCTGTCCCGTTTCGACGGTCAGAAGGGTGTCAAGCCGTCTTTCAAATTCCGCGACGGTTATATGGTTTTCCGCCTTTTCCCCAAAATAGCAGACCGGGCACGTCATGTTGCAATCGTCGGTGATCTCGACCAGCCCGGAACAGATATGCTGAAGATGAGCGTCGCACCATCCGCAATCCGGGCCGCACCGCCCCTTGAATTCGCAAACCGGCGTAAACGCCTTGCCCTCGACATCGTAAGTCTTGTCGAAAAAGCGATGCGCGTCCTTTGCAATGCGGGTTTCGAACCGGCCGTGCGTGGGGCAGGTCCTCTCAAGATAGACCTCATGGCCTTTCCGGCTCTTTGCCGCAGGGAGCGTCTCAAGACAGACCGGGCACAGGGCGTCGGTGTTGCGCTTCATTTTTCCGTTATGCCTGCTCAGTTTTGTCTCCATTGTAACCGGTCTGCGGTTCCGGGCAACAGGCTCTTGTTTCCGCTGTCCGGCCGGGGGTATGATCGGCGAAAGTCGGCGGTTTCCGGTTTGACCCCGGTCGCCGCTCGATCGTATTTCGGAAAGTTGACAGGATGAATGCCATGGCACCCAAAAAGATAGCCCTTGCAGCAATTCCCCTCGCGGTTCTTCTGCTCGCGGCAGGGGCCGGTTTTGTGTTCCCGGGCGGCGGGGATACGCGGGAAGGCGCCGTGGCGGCAACGCCGGTTTCCATTCCCGGCTTCAAGATGATCACCGAACGGGTCGCGATTTCGGGCATGCCGGGGCGGGAGGCGATTTCCGCGCTGGCGGAGCAGGGATTCGGGCTTGTCGTCAATCTGTGCGACCCGCGCGAACTGGCCTTTCCCGAGGCGCAGGACGTAGAGTCGCTTGGGATGCGTTACGTCAATATTCCGGTTGATGGCGGGACGGGGATCGATCCCGCGCAGGTGCAGGCCTTTGCGCAGGCCCTGAACGGCACGAGCAAGCCGGCGCTCGTGCATTGCCGCTCCGGCAACCGGGCCGGAGCGATGTGGACGGCCTACCGCCTGAGCGAAGGGGTGAACTGGGACGTTGCGCTCGCCGAGGGACGGGCGGCCGGGATGAGCGCCTCATGGGAAGACCTCCTGCGACCGTATTGCCGGGCGTGCTGAGGGGGGGGCAGTGCAAACGGAGTTGTTCACGGCGTATCCGACGTAAAAAGTCCTTTCAAAATTTCGTTGTCTCTTTGCCCGTCGGACGTGAGGAACTCCAGAGCCCTTTCGCTCTCCTCTTCCGACAAGCTCTGAAACTTTTTAAGGCTTTCGATGGCCAGATAGTTGGCTTTTAGAACCCGAAACAGTGCCTCTTGCGGCGGGATTCCTTCGCCGACGAATGTATCGGTCATCTCGTCGATCCATTCGGAGCTTCCGCTCTTCGCATTCGCTCGCGGGTCCGCTTCGGTCGGAACACGGGGGCTTCCGGCGTCGAAAACCCCACGAGATTCCAGCATCAGGGACAGCGCGTAAGTTGCGTCCTCGACCATGTCCGGCCAGGGCTTTGTCATTTCTTTTTTCAGTTCGGGGCTGATGTTTTCCGACAGGTCGCCCCCGGAAGCTCTAAATATCCGAAAAAATTTCTTTGCCTTTGCATGGTAGTTATAGTTTTTCATCAATGGGCCTCTTGCTGACTCGGATCTGTGTTCCGCGAGCATTGTATACAGGGGAGCGTATGGTTTGAAGGCTCAACGGAGGACGATGCTCTCACTCCGCTGCTTCTGTCATTTTCCGGCGTTCCAAAACTGGTTTCAGGAACAGTCCCGTATAGCTTTCCGGGTTGTCGCACACTTCCTCCGGCGTCCCGCTCGCGACAACGCGCCCGCCCTTGTCGCCGCCTTCGGGGCCGATGTCGACGATATAGTCGGCGGTTTTGATGACGTCGAGATTGTGTTCGATCACCACCACCGTATTGCCCTTGTCGACGAGGCGGTGAAGCACCTCAAGCAACTGGCGGACGTCGTCGAAATGCAGGCCCGTGGTCGGCTCGTCGAGGATGTAGAGCGTCTTGCCGGTCGAGCGTTTGGAGAGTTCTTTCGAGAGCTTGACGCGCTGGGCCTCGCCGCCCGAGAGGGTCGTGGCCTGCTGGCCGACATGGATATAGCCGAGCCCGACGGCCTTGAGGGTTTCCATCTTGTCGCGGATAGACGGGACGGCCTTGAAGAAGCCCGCCGCCTCTTCAACCGTCATATCAAGAATATCGGATATCGATTTGTCTTTGAAGGTTATTTCCAGTGTCTCGCGGTTGTAGCGTTTGCCCTTGCACTTCTCGCAGGTCACATAGACGTCGGGCAGGAAATGCATCTCGATCTTGATAACCCCGTCGCCCTGACAGGCTTCGCAGCGTCCGCCCTTGACGTTGAACGAAAAGCGTCCGGGGCCGTAGCCGCGCGCTTTCGACTCGGGCAGGCCCGCGAACCATTCGCGAATCGGCGTGAATGCGCCGGTGTATGTGGCGGGGTTCGAGCGCGGCGTGCGGCCGATGGGACTCTGGTCGATGTCGATGATTTTGTCGATGAATTCAAGGCCGCGAATGTCGTCGAAGGGCAGGGGCGTTTCCTTGCTCTTCATCAGCTGGCGGCTCGCGGCCTTGTACAGTGTTTCAATCGTGAAGGTTGATTTTCCCGAGCCCGAGACGCCGGTGATGCAGGTGAAGGTCCCAGTCGGGATTGCGACGTCGATATTGCGGAGATTGTTGCCGCGCGCCCCCCTGACTTCTATGGATTGCTTTTTCCTGCCGTGACGGCGCTTCGCCGGAACGGGAATTTCCTTCGTGCCGTTAAGGTAGGCTGCCGTCATCGAGCGTTTGCTCTGCAAAACCTCTTCCAGTGGACCTTCGGCGACGACCCGTCCGCCATGCGTGCCTGCGCCGGGGCCCATGTCGATGACGTGGTCGGCGGTGCGGATCGCGTCCTCGTCGTGTTCGACGACCAGAACCGTGTTTCCGATATCACGTAATCTCTCAAGAGTCTCCAGCAAGCGATTGTTATCACGTTGATGAAGGCCGATGGATGGCTCGTCCAGAACGTACAAAACGCCGGTCAGCCCCGAGCCGATCTGGCTCGCGAGCCGGATGCGCTGGCTCTCGCCGCCGGACAGCGTGCCGGACTTGCGGGACAGGGTCAGATATTCAAGCCCGACATTCATCAGGAAGGACAGGCGCTCATTGATTTCCTTGAGAATGCGTGCGGCGATTTCCTGCTGCTGGGCGGTGAGGGCGGAGGCGCACCCCCCCTCCCGGCCTCCCCCCTCGGAGAGGGGGGAGGCAGAGGGGGGTGCGCTCGTCAGGGCGCCAAACCACCCCCACGCCTCCGCAATACTCATTCCCGAAATTTCGGCGATCGTCCGGCCAGCGACCTTCACCGCCAGCGCCTCGGGCTTCAGGCGTGCGCCGTTACAGGCTTCGCAGGGGGCGCTGGTCTGGTATTTTTCCAGTTCCTCGCGCACGCCGTTGCTTTCGGTCTCGAGCATCCGGCGTTCCATGTTGCGGATGACGCCTTCGAAGGGTTTTGTGTTCTTCCAGGTATTACGGTCGCCCTCGTAGACGACCGTAATCGCGTCCTTGCCGGAGCCGTAGAAGATGATGCGCCTGTGCTCTTCGCTCAAATCCTTCCACGGCGCGCTCATATTGATCCCGTAATACGCGCAAACCGCCTCCAGCGCTTGCATATAGAAGGCCGCGAAGGTTTTCGACCACGGCTCGATCGCGCCTTGCCGGATGGATTTCGTCTCGTCCGGAACGACAAGATTTTCGTCAAACAGCATCCGCACGCCGAGTCCGTCGCAGCTCGGGCACGCGCCGAACGGGTTGTTGAACGAGAACAGGCGGGGCTCGATCTCGGCAATCGTAAAGCCGGAAACCGGGCAGGCGAATTTTTCGGAAAACACGGTCTGCTCGCCGGTGTCGGCGTTCTCGACTGTCAAAAGCCCGTCCGAAAGCCTTACGGCGGTTTCGACCGAGTCGGCCAGTCGGTTGCCCATGTCTTCGCGCAGGACCAGCCGGTCGACGACGACCTCGATGGTGTGTTTGATCTGTTTGTCGAGATCCGGAACCTCGTCGATTTCGTAAAGCTGCCCGTCGATCTTGACCCGCTGGAAACCTTTGGCCTGAAGGTCGCGGAATTCCTTGCGGTACTCGCCCTTGCGGCCCCGTACGATGGGGGCGAGGAAATAGAGTTTCGTACCGTCGCCCATCGCCCTGATCCGGTCCACCATCTGGCTGATCGTCTGGCTTTCGATCGGCAGGCCCGTGGCGGGCGAGTAAGGCACGCCGACCCGCGCCCACAGGAGGCGCATATAGTCGTAAATTTCGGTGACCGTCGCGACTGTCGAGCGCGGGTTTTTGCTGGTGGTCTTCTGTTCTATGGAAATGGCTGGCGAAAGCCCCTCGATGCTGTCGACGTCCGGCTTTTGCATCAGTTCCAGAAATTGCCGCGCATAGGCGGACAGGCTCTCCACGTAGCGCCGCTGGCCCTCGGCATAGATCGTATCGAAGGCGAGCGAGGATTTCCCCGATCCGGACAGACCCGTTATCACCACCAGCTTGTCCCGCGGGATGTCGATATCGAGATTCTTGAGGTTGTGTTCGCGCGCGCCGCGGACCGAAATTGTTTTCAACATACGCCTTTATATGAGAACAAAAGCGGAAAATTCAACTTTTTTAACCGATCCGCAGGGAGTTGTCCGCTCCGGGATGGGGCTGCTTAGAGGGTGTATGAGAGTCTGTAGGCTTGCTCTCGCGCTCGTGCGGGACGGTATCCGGTGAATTCAGGGCGCACGGGATCCAGGACGCTCTCGGGCGTCTTCGCCCGGTGCATGACGAGCGCGCGGGCGGCGGGTACTGTGTAGATCGCTTCAATCGCTCGCCATGTCTCCGAGTGGCCGCCATAGACACCCGCCTCGACATAGTTCAAGCGGCTCATGCCGGGGCAGCGCAGCAGAGTTTCAAGCGATTCCGCCGTTCGGACCATATCGTACTGATCGTTCACGCCGTCGCTGACATGAACGACGACAATTTTAGTCGGCGGGTTTCTCCCATGGGCATTTGCCCGAATGATGCTGGCGGCCGCATCGTAGGCGGTCGAGATGCAGGTTTTAGTGCCACTTCCACCTGAAAATGCCCGGTAGTGGTTGTCGACGCGAATACCTCCATTGTATCCGATGCAGCTTGCATCCACTGCGTATCCCTCGGTGTGCAGTCGGAGGCATTCCGCCGTAAAAAGCCAATAAGTGTGGCGTGCAAATTCCCTTTCTATTGCTGAGGGCCGATGTCGATCCGAATGCGGATTAGCGCTCTCGCCCTTCATGATGCACAAAAGCAGAGCCCTTTCCTGTTCCGGTGAGCGAAAATCGACCGCGGGGGGCTGTGAGGGTGTGGTGAGATGCCGTCTGACAATATCGAACTGTGTCAGGCAGGAAAGACTTTGGACGGAATGATCAAGGCAGGCAAGGCGTTGGTCGATCGCGGCAAGCCGGGATTTCTGCTCCTGTCCGGGATCGCCAGCGCGGTTTTCGATGGTTCGGACCCAGACGGCGTAAGCTTCCGCCTGCTCGATCAGAGGCGCTGACGAGGGTATGACAGGTTCGTCAGGACAGGAAGCGCCTTCGGGAACCAGGGACGTAAGGATTTTCGCCTTTTCCTGCAGGCAGGCGATCGTTTCCCGCAAAATAGGTGCCCGCAGCGCCAGTTTTCGCCCCAGTGCCTTCTGAAGAGTCTTGGACACATCCAACCTCCCGCGAGCGACTGCGGCCAGAGGCGCTGGGGATGTATCCGCCGCGGTCATTCTGGGGGCGCGTACCTGGGGGGAAGGAATTGACAGAGCGCCAAAGAAGGTGTCTGAGAAGTATCTCCATGGAATCGATGTGTGCTCGCCATCTTTCCACAAGCTGATCGGATCTGTTGTGAGCATGGAAAAAGGGGCATTGCCGGCTCGTTCAAGGACCGCGCGAACGGTTGAATCGTGTCGTGGCGGAACAGGCGGATTTGTCAGCTGGTCGCGAATCATGTCCGCAAATGTCACACGTCTTCCCGGCCGATATGCCGCGCCGTTATCGTCGCTCATTTCAGGTATAATCCCCTTCCGATTGCCGGAGAGGTTTATAGCGGTATCCTTCTGATTATGTCAAGCGATGATCGGCCGGAGGTCACGCCTATTCGGCAATGTCTTCTTGCTGCATTTTGTGCACAAGGCTGTCGGTATCTCCCGATTGCAGGATCCTGTTGGCTTCCTCCCGGGCGAGCGGCTCGAGGGAGCGAGAGTTGAGGCTGGCGGCGGCAGCAGCGTGATGCGCTGGTATAGCGGGCAACTCTTCGGATGGGGGACTCTTTAATTTGTAAACAAGCAGGCCGATCATAATGAGGCAGGCGATCGTCAGAATGATCTCAAGCTGCTTCATGAATGTTTTCAAAGCCGTTCTCCTCTGCCTTGGTATGGCGAATTATCGCCGATTCGGATACCTGTCGTAAATGGAAACCGGAGGGGCGATCAACACGCCTGCGCAACCGGAGAACGGATGGCGTCAAAGCGTTCGAGGAACAGCGCCTTGCATCGTTCCGCGGCAATCGGTGCGAGGTCGTAGCGCTTGCGGAGCGGCGGCAGTTCCCCGAACAGCCGGTCGGCTTCTGCCGGAGAAAACCCGGCAAGCTGTGTCGCCTCCAGCCAGGCGCTGGCCCGGTCGGCGGCCTTGATGCGTTTCTTGAGAGCATGGTTCATTCGGGCCGGAAGGCCGAAGCGGATGTGGATGGCTTGCTGGAGCCGGTCCTCAAAGGCGCGGTAATCCATGCCAAGCGCTGCCTTGAAGGGTGAAATCATGTCCCCGATCACATATTCGGGAGCATCATGGAGGAGGGTGGCAAGCTGCCAGTGCACGCTCATCTCCCGCCCGATTTCGCGGGCGATTTCCTCCACGAGGAGGCTGTGCTGGGCGACCGAAAAGGCGTGCGGGCCGGTCGTCTGGCCGTTCCAGCGCGCTACGCGGGCGAGGCCGTGGGCGATGTCCTCGATCTCGATATCCACAGGCGCTGGATCGATCAGATCCAGCCGTCTGCCTGAAAGCATTCTCTGCCACGCGCGCGTCTCCTGCATGTCTTAACTTTTCTTCTTTATCTCGGGTCCGGTATGATTATAGTGGGTGTCTTCCACCATCAACGCAAGCAAGAGGAAGCAGAATAGTGGCTGGCAGTGTCAATAAAGTTATTCTGGTCGGAAATCTGGGGCGCGATCCGGAAGTGCGCAATATGCAATCCGGGGACCGCGTCTGCAACCTGACGATCGCGACGAGCGAGAACTGGAAAGACCGCAATTCCGGCGAACGCAAGGAACGGACCGAATGGCACCGCGTTGTCATTTTCAATCAGCCTCTTGTGAATGTTGCCGAGCAGTATCTGCGCAAGGGGGCGAAGGTGTATATCGAGGGGCAGCTGGAAACCCGCAAATGGACGGACCAGAGCGGTGTCGAGAAGTACTCGACTGAAGTCGTCCTGCGTCCTTTCCGAGGCGAACTCACGATGCTCGACTCTCGTGGCGGCGGAGGTGGCGGTGGCGGCGACTATGCGCCGCCGCAGGACAATTACGGCGCTGGCGCGGGCGATCAGTCCCGTTCCGGGTCGTCGTCGGCTCCTCCGATCGACGAAATGGAAGACGAAATTCCGTTTTAATCTCAATGTTATGGTGTAGTGGTATGAAAAATAACGCGTTTGCCCTTATTGTCTTTTCGTTGCTTGCCTCTGCGCCTTTGTGCGCAGGCGCTCAGGAAAGCGTGGCGCCTCCGACCGAATCCGCTGCGACTGTCTCAAGCGATGCGGAGCAGTTGCCGACTTCGGACATGGATCGCAAAATCGACCTGGCCCGGCAGATGCACGCCATCCGCCCGGCGCGCGAACAGATCGACATGGCAGTCGACAAAGTGTCAGAACTTCTGCCGGATCAGGATCGGGCCAAGTTCCAGATCGCTGTTCGCCGGATGATCGACTACAAGGCGCTCGAGCGGCACTCGATCGAAGCGATGGCCCAGGTCTTTACGGTCGACGAACTGGCCGCAATGGTCGATTTCTATAGCAAACCGGAAGCACAGCACATTTCCGAAAAGCTCGAAGAGTACAACAAGCTTATCGAACCGGAAGTCTTCCGTATGCTCGACGCGGCCATGATGGAGGTTCGAACCGGGGGGGGCTGAAAGCCCGTAATTATCCTGCGTATTTATTGACAAGGCGGCCCTCTTTTCCATATAGCACCCTCGCGTACAAAAACACAACGGAGGGTGATATGAGTATTGTGAGGGATTTCGCGGTTATGCGCGCGGAAGTGACTCTGGACGCGGAAATAATCGACGCATTGATCAAGGACGGCGGAGTTAGTGCAGACGATGTTTCCAAACTTCGGGATTACGTGGATCTTTGTAAAGAGAGGCTGGGCGCGTTAAGGGAGAAAATATCGTCTGGTGCGGCACCTGCAAAGCAGCGTTCCGTTCCGGAATCCATTGATGGGGAAGGGACGATTCAACGACTCCAGCATGTCTTTTACCACATGGCTATTGAGCTCAAAGGTGATTGCAGCAGGCTTGATATGCAGAATATAGGGTGTACTCCGGCTGAATTTCATCAGGCTGCCGACGCACTGCAGACGAAGTTCGGAGAGGTGCGTGAAAAGCTCGCAGACTGGATAATTTCTCAGGCTCCGCAGCCCCCGGTTTGCGGCTAGGACGGGAGAGGGATCCGGGGGCAGTCACCTGTCGGTTGCTGTCCCTCGATTTCCGCCAGCGCTTTTCTCCTGAGCGGTGTCTCAGAAATGCTCATATCTTTCCTTAATGGTTGATGCAGGCGCCCGATGCCAATATAACTAAGGCTTGATCCAACAAGCCTCGACATCATGACAGACACCACGATCCAGGAACCCGACCAGCCCGGTATTTCTCTCGAAGAAGAGATGAAGCGCTCCTATCTCGATTACGCGATGAGCGTGATCGTCTCGCGCGCGCTGCCAGATTGCCGCGACGGCCTCAAGCCCGTGCACCGGCGGATATTCTACGCCATGCGCGAGGGAGGATTTACCTCTGACAAGCCGTACCGCAAGTCTGCCCGCATCGTCGGGGATGTCATGGGTAAATACCACCCGCACGGCGACCAGGCGATTTACGATTCGATGGTGCGCATGGCGCAGGACTTTTCCATGCGCTTGCCGCTGATCGACGGGCAGGGGAACTTCGGCTCGATGGACGGCGACCCGCCTGCCGCCATGCGTTACACGGAGGCCCGCCTCAACAAGGCCGCCGAGACGATGCTCGAGGATATCGACAAGGATACGGTCGATTTCCGCCCCAACTACGACGAATCGACGACCGAACCGGTCGTCCTGCCGACCCGCATTCCCAATTTGCTGGTGAACGGCGCGGGAGGGATCGCGGTGGGGATGGCGACCAATATCCCGCCGCATAACCTTGTAGAGGTCATCGACGCCTGCATTGCTTATGTCGCCAATCCGCAGATTACCAGCGAAGAACTGATCCAGATCATCCCCGGCCCGGATTTTCCGACCGGGGGCCAGATTCTGGGCCGCAAGGGTATCCAGAGCGCCTATCTCACCGGCAATGGCTCGGTTATCATGCGCGCCAAGGCCGAATTCGAGGATATCAGCGGCGGGCGCGAGGCGATCATCGTCACGGAAATTCCCTATCAGGTGAACAAATCCCGCCTGCTCGAACGCATCGCCGAGGTGGCGCGGGAGAAAATCGTCGAAGACATTTCCGATATCCGCGACGAATCCGACCGCGACGGCGTGCGGGTTGTCGTCGAACTTAAGAAGAACGCCATCGCCGATGTGGTTTTGAACCAGCTTTACCGTCACACGCCGCTGCAAACCAGTTTCGGCTGCAACATGGTGGCGCTCAACCACGGCCGTCCGCAGACCATGCTGCTGCGCGAGATGATCAAGGCTTTCGTCCAGTTCCGCGAAGAGGTTATCACCCGCCGCACGGTCTACGAACTCGGCAAGGCGCGCGAGCGGGCCCATATTTTGGCCGGTCTCGCGGTGGCGGTCGCCAATATCGACGAAATTATCGCGATTATCCGAAACGCGCCGGACCCCGGCACGGCCAAAGACGGCCTACTTGCGAAGCGCTGGCCGGCAAGGGACATCAAGCCTCTGATCGAGCTGATCGACGATCCGGACTATCCGCTTTTCGACGACGGTACGTACCAGATGTCCGAAGTGCAGGCCAAGGCGATTCTCGATCTTCGCCTGCACCGCCTGACCGGGCTGGAGCGCGACAAGATCGGCGACGAACTCAAGACCATCACCGACCGCATCGCCGAATATCTCGCTATTCTCGCGAGCCGGGAAAAGCTGCTTCAGGTCCTCGTCGACGAGCTCACCGAGATCCGGGAGAAATACGGCACGCCGCGCCGCACCGAGCTGGTCGAGAGCGAGTTCGAGCACGATATCGAAGACCTGATCCAGCGCGAGGACATGGTCGTTACGATCACTCACGGTGGCTACATCAAGCGTGTCCCGCTCGACACATACCGCGCTCAGCGCCGCGGCGGCAAGGGTCGCGCCGGGATGACGATGAAGGACGAGGATTTCATCTCGGACCTGTTCGTTGCCAGCACCCACACGCCGATTCTGTTCTTCACGAGCCGGGGCATCGTGCACAAGATGAAAGTCTACCAGCTTCCGCTCGGCACGCCGCAGGCGCGCGGCAAGGCGCTTGTCAACATGCTGCCTCTCGAGCAGGGCGAGGGGATCTCCGTCTATATGCGCCTGCCCGAGGACGAGGATTTGTGGGACGAACTCGATATCGTCCTTGCCACCTCGCACGGGAGCGTGCGCCGCAACAAGCTGCTCGATTTCAAAAATATCCGCAAGGGCGGGCTGATTGCCATGAAGCTCGGCGAGGGCGAGAAGCTCGTCTCCGTCAAGGTCGCGCGCGAGGACGAGGACGTCATGCTGGCCACGCGGCTCGGCAAGGCGATTCGCTTCTGTCTGAGCGACGTGCGCGTTTTCGCGGGCCGGACGTCGACCGGCGTGCGCGGCGTTCGGCTGCAAAAGGACGACGAAGTGATTTCGATGTCGATCCTCAAACATATCGACATCACGCCTGAGGAGCGCACCGCCTATCTCAAGGCTGTCAACCGCGACCTTGAAGGCGTGGAGGTCGAGGGCGGAGACACGGAGCTCTCACAGGAGCGCATTAACGAACTGCAATCGAAGGAGCAGTTCCTGCTCACCGTCTCCCGAAGCGGCTTCGGCAAGCGTACGTCCGCCTACGAATACCGGATTACCGGCCGGGGCGGGCAGGGCGTCACCAACATGGCCCTCACCAAAAAGAACGGCGGCGAGGTCGTGGCGACCTTCCCCGTCACCGACAGCCACCAGATCATGCTCGTCACCGACAAGGGCCAGCTCATCCGAACCCCCATCGACGACGTCCGCATCACGGGCCGCAGCGCGCAAGGCGTCACGCTGTTCCGCATCGGCGCCGACGAAAAAGTCGTCTCGGTCGCCTGGCTGATCGAGGACGAGGAGGAATCGGAGGAGATCGAGGACGGTGGTGCGCCCCCTGAGACGAGCGGCGAATAAACACGTTGCGCCCCCGCCGCCATCCGCCCAAGGCACGGGGGAAAACCGCCTCTCCCTCGGGAGAGGCAACGAGGCTTCGTCTTGCTGAAAAGCAAGGCGTTAGCCGCAGTGGTGAGGGGCCTTTCGACCTCGTGCAAAATCCCGGCGCCTGAACCCCTCACCCAGCCTCCGCTAGCCTCGCTACGCTCGGCAAACGTCGGCACCCCTCTCCCACAAGGGAGATGGGCGAGTGCCGGGGCGTAACCAGAAATAACCCGAACGATGGACAACATTTGTTATCCATCAACCCCCTGGAGCACTTTCCTATTAGATTGACCCGTCCAGCGACCCCCACCCACTCGGCTAACTGCTTTGGCTTCGCCAAACCAAAGCCTCATTGCC
>RZZS01000073.1 GCA_009929775.1 Alphaproteobacteria bacterium | reverse complement strand
AAATCTGCTGCAATACGGCGGCGGAAACCGCGCTTCACCCCCAAAATTTACCTCAACGGTTCACGCGTTCCGGATTTCCGGGGTTTTTAGAGGTGCCCTCGAACCTCCACTATCGGTTATCGGGCCATTAACGCGCATTCCGCGCATACTTTATGCATAAGTTTATGTCAAGTGCCCCGATCGACTGCAATCGAGGGCCCCCGTCTAAAACCCGGCCCGGGAGCCTAAAGTTTACGCACAGGAATGCGACATGGAAAACCGGCCAAGATGTGTATATACTGGAATCCGTGCTATGTTTGCGGCGATTCGCAAAGGTCCGGTCGTCGAATGAAGAGAGTAGTCTGTTTCCCGCACTCCCGTTGCCGCCCCCCGTTCCCGGGACATAAGGGCGGAATTCATCGTCAGGTTCGAAGGTAAGCTCACGTGGATAGCTTTATCGAGACATTCAAACAAATGGGACCGGCAAGGATCGGCGTGATGGCCATCGTCCTGCTCGGCCTTCTCGTATTCTTCGTTTTTATGTCCTTACGGGTTTCGTCACCGGAATTAAAGCTCCTCTATGGCGACCTGTCATCCGTCGATTCGTCAACCATGGCGACCAAGCTCGACGAAGCCGAAATCCGTTACCAGATTTCACCGGACGGGTCCCGGATTATGGTTCCCGAAAACCAGGTCGGACGCGCGCGCATGCTACTCGCAGAAGCCGGCTTGCCGAACGGCGGCACGATGGGATACGAGATATTCGATTCACAATCCGGGTTCGGTACGACCAACTTCGTTCAGAACATCAATCAGGTTCGCGCCCTGGAGGGCGAACTCGCCCGCACAATCGGCTCAATGGAGCCGGTGCGCAGCGCCCGCGTTCACCTCGTCCTTCCCCAGCGCGAGATGTTCAGCCGCGAAAGCCGCCCGTCCAGCGCAAGCGTCTATCTCGGCATACGGCCTGGCGCACGGCTCGAACGTGAGCAAGTCGTCGCCATCCAGTCCCTCGTTGGCTCGGCTGTTCCCGGGTTGAAGCCCGAAGACGTCACAATCATCGACCAGAACGGTTCGCTGCTCGCCCGGGGCGGCGAAGATGGCGAAAACCTGCTCGGCGTCAAGGCCGAGGAACTGCGCCGAAACCATGAACGCCTCCTGACCCAGAAAATCGAGGACCAGGTCGGGCGCGTGGTCGGCTTCGGCAATGTCCGCGCAGCAGTAACCGCCGATCTTAATTTCGACCGCATCAGCACGAACGAGGAGCTCTACGACCCCGAGACGCAGGTTGTCCGTTCTTCGCAAGTGACCGAAGAGAGCATCCTGCAACGCGAACCGCCGCCTGAGGGAGTCTCCATTGAAAACAACCTGCCCGGCGTGGGCGGAGACCTTCTTATGGAACAGAAGCCCTCGGAGGAGAGCAACCGCGTCGAGGAAGTCACAAACTATGAAATCAGCCGTACTGTTCGCACCACCACGAGGGAAATCGGACAGATTAACCGCCTGTCGGTTTCAGTTCTGGTCGATGGGCGCTATACAACAAATGACGCCGGGGAGCGGGTTTATCAGCCCCGCGCCGACGACGAACTGGAACAGATAGCCGCGCTGGTCCGCTCCGCCATCGGTTACGATGAGAGCCGTGGCGATGCGGTCGAAGTCGTCAACCTTCAGTTTGCCGATATCGTCACCGAAGCGGATATCCCCGACGGGCAACTGCTTTTTGGTTTCGACAAGAACGCCCTGCTTGACGCCGCCGAAGTCATAACCGTTGCGATCATGGTCATTCTTGTGGTGCTGCTCGTCCTCCAGCCGATGGTCGGTCGCCTGCTCGCCGCGGAAGGGCCGCAGCTTGACGATTCGCTTGAAACCGACCTGCTAACAAGCCGCGGATCCAGCCCGCAGCTGACGGGTCCGGCTGCCATGTCCGGCGAGGATGGGTTCATCCCTCCCGAAGCCGAAGAGGACAAGATGGTCAACGTGCAACGCGTGGAAGGCAAGGTCAAGGCATCGGCTGTCAAGCGGGTCGAGGACCTCGTCGACACCTACCCCAGCGAAACCGTTTCTGTCCTGCGGAGCTGGATGAGTCAGGATACATAAGGGAGAGAAGCTGCGATGCGCTTGCGTGAGGATTATCGCTCTCTGACCGGCCCCGAAAAGGCGGCCGTCTTCATGCTTGCCCTTGGCGAAGATCACACCGCCAAAATCTTCGAGCATATGGACGACGAAGAAATCATGGAAATTTCTCAAACCATGGCCAATCTCGGCAAGGTCGGAGCGAGCGTTGTGGAGCGACTGTTCGTCGATTTCGCCGAGCAGATGAGTTCCACAAACGCGCTTGTCGGTACGCTCGACAGTACGGAACGTCTCCTCAAGAAGGTTCTTGGCGAGGATAAGGTCGATTCGATTATGGAGGAGATCCGCGGTCCGGCCGGGCGAACTATGTGGGAGAAGCTAGGAAACGTGAACGAAGAGGTCCTCGCCAACTTCCTGCAAAAGGAGTACCCGCAGACCGTCGCTGTCGTGATGTCCAAAATCCAGTCCGACCACGCGGCCCGCGTTCTCGCTCTCCTCCCGGAAGGCTTCGCGCTTGAAGTCATCAACCGGATGCTGCGCATGGAAGCAGTTCAAAAGGAGGTTCTTGAGGAAGTCGAAAAGACGCTGCGAACGGAATTCATGTCCAATCTCGCCCGTACCCAGCGCCGCGACAGCCACGAACTTATTGCGGACATCTTCAACAGCCTCGAACGATCTGTCGAGTCGAAATTCATGGAAGAACTCGAAAAGGCCGCGCCCGATTCTGCCGAGAAGATCCGCAGCCTGATGTTCACCTTCGAAGACCTGATGAAGCTCGATCCGACGGCCGTCCAGACCGTCATTCGCGCCGTCGACAAGGACAAGCTGACCGTTGCGCTCAAGGGCGCGACAGAATCCCTGCGCGACCTGTTCTTCTCGAACATGTCCGAACGCGCGGCGAAGATCATGAAAGAGGACATGGCCGCAATGGGACCGGTCCGCCTGCGCGAAGTCGAAGACGCCCAGCAATACATCGTCAATATCGTCAAAGACCTCGAGGCGCGCGGGGAGATTGTTGTCTCCAGCGGCAGCGAAGAGGACGAGCTTATTTACTGAACCGATGAGCAACGTGACGGAAAAGAAAAAGACAAATAAATTTCTTTTTGATCTCAATATCTTTGATGAAGATTTCGAGGAGGAGGTTCAGGAAGAAGATGTGCCGCCGCCTCCTCCGACATTCAGCGAGGAAGAGCTTGAAGCGGCTCGCCGGGAAGGTTACGAGCGCGGCCGGAAAGACGCGCTTGAAGAAAGTGCGCGAAGCCGGGAACAGTATGTCGCCAGCCAGTTGGAAGAAATCACCCGCAAACTCCCGGCCCTGTTCGAGGCGGAACGACAAAGGGAGCGGCGCTACGAGGACGAAGCCGTCATCGTCGCCACCCTCGCCTTCCGGAAGACCTTCCCCGCATTGAACGCGCGGCACGGCCTCGACGAAGTACTGGCCGTCATTCGCGACACGCTTCGAGGACTCGAGGGCAGAAAAAAAATTGTTATCGAAGTCGCAACTGACGCCGCGGACGGCGTGGATGAAAGGCTTGCCGACATCGCCTCCGGCATGGCCCTCGACATTGAGATCCGGGGGGCCGGAGACCTGTCGGACGGGGGTTGCCGTCTGCGCTGGGAGGACGGCGGCGCCGTGCGGGACGCGGACTCTATCGCCCGCGCCATTGAAGACAGGATACAAACAACGCTCTCCGCCAGAGGCACTGGCCTTCCCGCGCCGAAAAATGGTATAGAAGGTGAAGACCGCGCCACGCGGGAGCCGACGGATCCTGACAGCAACGACGGAGAGAACGATGAGTAACAGCGACAAACCCGAAATGGGTCAGGATGACATCGACGCCCTGCTCTCCGGGGACGGGGATGGCGACGGTGAAGGTTCCGCTGACGGAGGAACCGGAATAACCTACGATGCAATCGAGGAATCGGACGTCGGAAAAGCTCCCGAGAAAGAATACGCCATGGGCGAGCCGATGGCCAATGACGTCACCGCGATTTACGACATCCCCGTGCAGATATCCGCCGTTCTCGGCCGGTCGAGCATGCAGGTGAGCCAACTCCTGAAGCTTGGCCGGGGCGCTGTCGTCGAACTCGACCGCAAGGTTGGCGAGGCCATTGATATCTATGTAAATAATCGTCTCGTTGCCCGCGGCGAAGTCGTTGTGGTCGAGGACAAGCTCGGCGTCACGATGACCGAAATCGTCAAGTCCGACCGCAACTAATTTCGAAGAAAAAAGACGTCCATGACAGATGCCGCAACGAATATGGCCGATGCCGGGCAGGAAGGACAGGAGAAGGTTGCGATCTCCATCCTCCCCCCCAAAAAACGAATCGATCTTGCGACAGTACTGGGGCTTGTGTTCGCAATCGGTCTCATTGCCGTTGCAATCTATATCGGCCATTCGAAGGCGAACTTTTTCAATGTTCCCTCGCTGATGATCGTCGTGTTTGGAACAATGGCTGTAACCAGTGTTTCCTATAGCGGCGACGACCTTCGTCGGCTCGGTGCCATTTTTGCCAATACCCTCTCCCGCCGCACCCGCAAGCCATCGGCCATGGCGGTTCAATTGATGAATCTTGCGGTTATAGCCCGCAAACGAGGGCTTCTTGCCCTCGCTGGTGCCGACAAGGAGCTGCGCAACGACCCTTTTTTGCACCGCGCCGTTACGCTTGTCACAGACGGGTATTCGGGAGACGATATCGACCGCCTTCTCGGACAGGAAGTCGACTCTCTCATCGACCGGCACCGCCGGAGCGCAAACATCATTCGCCGTGCCTCGGAAGTCGCCCCGGCCATGGGGCTGATCGGAACGCTTGTCGGTCTTGTCCAGATGCTTGCCGAACTCGACAACCCGGAAAATATCGGCCCGGCCATGGCTGTCGCCCTGCTCACGACGTTTTACGGCGCTATCCTCGGTACGGTCGTCCTGGCACCGCTGGCCGTCAAGCTTGAAAAAAACTCGAATGAAGAGGCCATGATCAAGAATATCATCCTGACCGCCATGGGCTCCATCGCCCGGCAGGAAAACCCCCGCCGCCTGGAAATGCTCCTCAACAGCGAACTCCCGCCAGGCGAGCGTATCAAGTATTTTGATTGATTGATCGGCGCGCATCGCCAGGCAAATCACGGGATTCGACGAACAGGGCGTTCCCGAGGGATTTTGGCTCCTCTGCGATTCTGGCCAGAGATAAAGTTATCGCCTCATGGATTGCCTGATTTTCGAGAATGTTGGAGAATAGCCTGCAACGAACCGCATACCCGCAAGCAGAGGAAGTATATTCATGCGCCTGATGATCGTCGGCAATCTTGAGGGCTATATCAGCCAGGCAGGAAAAATCGCTCTCCAGCGCGGCGCGAAAGTCGTCCACTGCGAGGATATCGATCAGGCGATCGGAGCCCTGCTCAACGGCAAGGGCGCGGATCTCGCGATGGTCGATGTCAAGCAGAAGATCGACAAGTTCATCGCCCGACTCGAGGAAGAGCGCATTCACATTCCGGTCGTTGCCTGCGGGATCGGATCGGACGCGCGCGCCGCCGTCAAGGCGATCCAAAGCGGCGCAAAGGAATACATCCCCCTGCCCCCGGACGCCGAACTGATCGCCGCCGTGCTTGAGGCGGTCACGCAGGAGTCCAGCGACATGATCGCCTCGGACCCGGCCATGCAGGCCGTCGTCAAACTCGCCGACAAGATCGCGCCGAGCGAGGCGACCGTGCTGATCACCGGCGAGAGCGGCACAGGCAAGGAGGTTATGTCACGCTACATCCACAACAAATCCAAACGCTCCGGCGGGCCGTTCATCGCTGTAAACTGTGCGGCGATCCCGGAAAACCTCCTGGAATCGGAGCTGTTTGGCCACGAGAAAGGCGCGTTCACCGGCGCGACGGCCCGGCGAATCGGTCGTTTTGAAGAGGCCACGGGCGGCACGCTGCTGCTCGACGAGGTCAGCGAAATGCACCCGCAATTGCAGGCCAAGCTTTTACGCGCCATTCAGGAGCGCGAGATCACGCGCATCGGATCGAACGACGCCGTCAAGGTCAACGTGCGCATCGTGGCGACCTCGAACCGCGACCTCGAAAAATCGGTCGAGAAAGGCGAGTTTCGCGAGGACCTTTATTTCCGCCTCAACGTCGTCAATCTGCGCCTTCCGGCCTTGCGCGAGCGGCCCGGCGACATCCCGCGCCTTGCCCAGTTTTTCGCGGACAAGTACGCGGAAGTGAATGGCGTACCGAAAAAGCGCCTGTCGAATGAGGCCGAAAACAAGGTCAAAACCGCCCACTGGCGCGGTAATATCCGCGAACTCGAAAACACCCTGCACCGCGCGATCCTCGTCTCGATGGAAGAGGAACTGGAGGCGGACGCAATTCACCTTCAGGAAGGTTTCTCCGACAGCCCCGCCGTAAAGCCCGCACGACCCGCCGCGTCGTCAGCAGGCACAGGGGCACCGTCCGTCGCCAACCCCGGCGCGGTCGAATCGCTGATCGGCCGCCGGATCGCCGACGTGGAACGCGACATGATCCTCAACACGCTCGATCACTGTCTGGGGAACCGCACCCACGCCGCCAACATCCTCGGCATCTCGATCCGCACCCTGCGCAACAAGCTCAACCAGTACAAGGACGAGGGAATCGACGTCCCGGCGAGCGCGGGGTGAGAAGCGCTACTCCGTCAGGTCGAGCCGGGTCTTGATCCGCTCGATATCGTGCTCGACGGAAGCAAGGGCGCGCTCGACGCGTATGTTGTCGCGCTGCATGCTGTTCAGTTGCTCCCGGACACTTAGCTGCCCTGTCTTGAGATCATGTATATCCGCTTTCATCTCGGCAATATCCGAGCGAATGGCGCGCAGATGATCCAGAATGAGTTCATGCGGCTGGTCGGTCATAATTTCACTATACTGCATTTTTTCGCGTGTGGAAATCGTAAGCGAAACGCCTTACCTGCACAGAGTTCGGGTAAACAAAAACATTACTCTCCGGCTATGTCCCTCTCCCGTGTGGGAGAGGGCTGACGACGCTTTCCGAGCGCAGCGAGGTTGGCGGAGGCCGGGTGAGGGGTTCAAGGAGCCGGGCGTCTACGCCAATGCCCGAAGTCCCCTCACCACTGCGGCTAACGCCTTGCTTTTCAGCAAAGCGAAGCCTCGTTGCCTCTCCCGGGGGAGAGGCGTTTAACGCGCGTCTCGTGCGGATGGCCGGGGAGCCCCGTCTTTCCGTATTTTTTCCCTTTTTGGTTACCGCTTCGTCACCAGAATATCCACCCGCCGGTTGCGCGGTTCTTTCGTATTGTCGGGGGTTTCGACGAGGAGGTTATGTTCGCCTTCCGCGTAGAGTTCGGCGCGGTCCGTCGGGATACCCATTTTGAGCAATGCCGCCTGCACCGCCTTCGCCCGGCGGAGCGAAAGGCCGTCGTTATAGGTTTCCGGGCCGCTCGTGTCCGCGTTGCCCGTCAGGACGACCTTGAGTCCGGGATTGTCCTTCAGCACGCGCGCCACCACCGAAGCGGTGGCCAGCGCATTCTTGCCGAGCGTGGAATCATTGAAGTCGAAGAATACCATGAAAGCCTGCGAAACCGCGACTCCGCCTGACAACGCGTCCATGACGCGCAGGAAATTGTCGCGGCATTGCATCGCGCGCTCCGTCGTATCGCCCTCCTCGACATTTTCGATCCAGCAATCGAACATGACTTGCGCTTCGGCCAAAGGCTCCCAGTTTTCCGGCGGCTCACGCAACGTCGTGATCGCCGTGACAAGCAGCGAACGCGCGTGAGCGAGTTCAGCCATTTGTGCCTGCGGCACGTCGCGCTCCTCAATGAGTGTCGGTTCCACATAGCGGTTATTCGCGGCCATCAGGGCCTTACCGGCGAAATACTCCGCATCGCGGTGGTCGAACAGGTCCGACTCGACGACAGATATCGATTCATAACCCCGCCCGAGGAAATGGTTGTATTGCGTGCCCTCGATCGGAGTGTTCTCCAGCGCGTCGACGCTGTGGCAGGCGGCCATCAGGAACGGGATCGACGCGAGCATCAGACACGTTGCGAGCTTTCTCATTCGCTTTTTCCTCTCAAGTCAGAACCGCATCCATCCTAGCGGAAGGCAGCGAAATCACAAGACTCCTATCCGTTTGCATCGCCGCTCGTGCACAGTTAAAATGAACGCCGGTCTTATGAATCGTCAGGCACCATGTCCGATACCTCCACGCCCGGCGCGGGTTCCTCCGTAGCCATGTCCAACGCCCGAACCGTCCTTGGCGGCATTCTCCGCGGGGACGTTCTGTTCGCCGTCGGCATGATTTGCATTCTGCTGTTCATGCTGGTGCCAATCCCGACATGGATGCTCGACCTCGGCCTGTCCGTGTCGATCACGGCATCCGTGATGATCCTCATGACGACGCTGTTTATCGTCAAGCCGCTGCATTTTTCGACTTTCCCGACGGTTCTGCTTATCGCCACGGCGCTGCGCCTCGCTTTGAACGTCGCCTCAACACGGCTTATTCTGTCCTCCGGCCACGAAGGCGACGCAGCGGCGGGACAGATCATCCAGGCCTTTGGTTCTTTCATCATTCAGGAAAGTTACGTTGTCGGCGGTATCGTCTTCGCGATTCTCGTCATCGTGAACTTCGTGGTTATCACAAAAGGGTCCGGCCGGATTGCGGAAGTCGCGGCGCGATTTACCCTCGACGCCATGCCCGGCAAACAGATGGCCATCGATTCGGATCTGTCCGCCGGTCTGATTACGGAGGAGGAAGCCAAAACCCGCCGCTCGGAGCTCGAACAGGAAAGCACGTTTTTCGGGGCCATGGATGGTGCTGCGAAATTCGTGCGGGGTGATGCGATAGCAGGCCTGCTGATCGTCTTTATCAACGTCATCGGTGGAATCATCATCGGCACGGCTTCGCAGGGGCTGTCTCTTGCCGACGCAGCCTCGACGTACACGATTCTGACCATCGGCGACGGTCTGGTGAGCCAGATCCCGGCCCTTATCGTTTCGGTTTCCGCGGGTCTGCTCGTCTCGAAGGCCGGAATCGAAGGCTCGGCGGACAAAGCCCTTATCAAACAGTTCAGCCAGTACCCCAAGGCGCTCGCGATCAGCTCGACGCTGCTTTTTGCAATTGCCATCATCCCCGCCATTCCCTTCATCCCCTTCGCGTTTCTGTCGGGTGTCACCGGCTTTGCGGCCTGGGCTGCGTGGCAGAAAACGGTCAAGGCTGACGAAAAAGCGGCAGACCAGAAGCGGGCGCTTGAAGGTCCGGGCGCGCAACCCGCCGAGGAGCCTATTTCCAAGGCTCTCGCCATCGACATAATCCGCCTCGAACTCGGTTACGGCCTTCTGCCGCTGGTTCAAGGCGAGGGAACCAAGCTGACGCACCAGATCAAAGGCCTGCGCCGCCAGCTCGCCGAAGACATGGGCTATGTACTCCCGTCCGTACGCATACAGGACAACCTTCAGCTCCCTGCCAATACATACGTCGTCCGCATCAAGGAAATCGAGGCCGGACGTGGCGACGTGCGCCCCGGCATGATGCTGTGTATGGACCCGTCGGGTCAGCCGATCAATCTGCCGGGCGAAAGCACAGTCGAGCCGACCTTCGGTCTGCCCGCCATGTGGATCGACGAGCGATATCAGGAGGAAGCCAGTTTCAAGGGCTACACAGTCGTCGACGCACCCACTGTCGTCACCACGCACCTGACGGAAATCGTCAAAGACAATATGGCGGACCTCCTGTCCTACTCAGAAACCCAGAAGCTTCTGGACGAACTGCCGGGCGACTACCAAAAGCTCGTCGCAGACACGATCCCGGGCCAGCTCTCGATCAGCGGGCTGCGGCGAATTCTTCAGGCGCTCGTCTCGGAACGCGTTTCCATCCGTGACCTGCCGACCATTCTCGAAGGTATCTCGGAGGCCGCTGCCTACACCAAAAACCCGGCTCTTATCACCGAGCACGTACGCAGCCGACTCGCGCGCCAGCTCTGCGACGCGAACGTCAACGGACGCGGGCACGTGCCGCTTGTCACCCTTTCCCCCGAGTGGGAGCAAAATTTTGCCGAGAGTCTTCTCGGGGACGGAGAAGAGCGCCAGCTGGCCATGCCGCCCTCGCAGCTTCAGTCCTTTATTCAGAGCATCCGGAATACATACGACAAATTCGCCCAGCAGGGCGAAAGTCCGGTTCTTTTGACCTCGCCGATGATCCGCCCCTACGTCCGTTCGGTCGTCGAACGCTTCCGCCCCCAGACCGTCGTGATGAGCCAAAACGAGATCCATCCCAAGGCCAAGATCAGGACGGTGGGGTCGATTTGATTCTATAACAATTAACGAAAGGAATGTCGTTGATGCGCCAGCTTCTCCTCGGCACATTTGAACTCGCGATTTTCATGGATCAGGGCGCATCCCGGTTCCCGCAGGAGCGTCGCCTGGCGCTTCAATCCCTGGCCATTCCCTTCGCCCTGCTCCCGCTCTGGGTGCTGCCCATTCACCTGAAACCCACAGAGAAGCTCGGCGAACGGAGTTGGGGCGAGTTGATCGTCCTTTACGGAGAGGTGCAACTCCTGTTCGTCGCCTGTTCCCTCGGACTCGTATGGCTGCTGTGCCATTTCATGGACAGGCGTGGCGCGTTCTGGGCGTTCATGACAGCCGTCAATTTTCTTTCCTTTGCCGGGCTTGCCGTCACGGCCCCGCTCATGCTGATGGCCGTTCTCGAATGGCACAGCTGGGGCGATCTCTACAGCGTCCTGGTCGCTGCGGCCCTGTACGAATTCGCACTCTTCGGCTTCGCCGCGGCCTATATTCTCAATATTCCCTGGCAACTCGCGGCCAGCATCGCCTGCTTTGCCCTTGTCCTCCATCAACTGGTTTCAAAGACCATCTTCTTTATCTGGGAAATCGGATAAAGCAATTATCCACAGTTCGGGGATTCACAACGTATCCCGGAACGTTTATGGTCTGGTATAGTGATTCCAGAAAACCTATACTGAATATTAGTTGGTCTAATATCCCGCCATGCGGCTCAAGTCCTTTTACGCAAAAACCATGACAGAGGCCATGAACATGGTTCGTGACACGCTAGGAGAAGACGCCATCATCGTCGCAACGCGCGAGGAGCGCGGCGGCAAGGCCGTGCGTGTCACCGCGGCGATCGAGGAAGACCTGATCCGCGACCGCGGCGAACGTTCGCCTGCTTTTGAGCTGGGCCGGGGCGGCCTTCCCGCCAGTCAAGACGACTGGCTCCAGTACGATGAGGAAGAGCAGGAAGCCGCGATCACGGAAGAAATCACGGACATCATGCTGCGGCATTCCGTGCCGGAGGATGTGACAGACATGATCCTGTCCTGCGCCACGCTCGTCGGCCTCGAACAACCTCATATCGCATTAATCGCCGCACTGGAGCATCTTTTCGGATTTCGTCCCCTGCCCGTCCGTGCGCACAAAAAACCGCTGATGGTCGTCGGTCCGCCCGGCGCGGGCAAGACGCTTGCCGTGGCCAAGATGGCGGCACGCGGCATCATGAACGACCTCAAGGTTGCCGTCATTACCACAGACACGGTTCGGGCAGGAGGCACCGAGCAGCTGGCCGCGTTCACAAAAATCCTCCAGATCCCGCTTCTCAAGGCCCGCTCGAACTCCGAACTGAAAGCCTGCATTGAAAAGGCACGGGGCGCGGATCAGATTTTCGTTGATACCGGCGGAGCAAACCCGTTCGACAAGAACGAAATCAGAGAACTAGCCCGCACGCTTGCCATTGCGGACTTTGATCCGCTGCTCATCATGCCCGCGGGTGGCGATGCCGAAGAATCGGGAGAAATCGCCCGGTCCTACGCTGCTGTCGGCGTACGCTGGATGCTCTCGACGCGTCTCGACATCGCCCGCCGCTTTGGCGGCCTTCTGCAGGCCGCACATCAGGGTGGCATGGCTTTCGCGGACGCCTCCAATACCCCGCAGGTAGCGGAAGGGCTGATGGCCATGACGCCGAAAGCGCTATGTAATCTCCTGATGCCTGGAAGCGAGAACCGGCCAGGGCAACAGGTAAAACGAAAGACAGGATATTAGGCCATGACAGAACCGTCCGTGACCGCAGATTCCAACCTCCGGCAGCCCGGCGCGCCGGTCTTCCGCCGTGGGAAAAACGTCATCGCTGTCGCAAGCGGCAAGGGCGGCGTCGGCAAGACGTGGTTTTCGATCTCGCTGGCCCATGCCCTGGCCCGCGAAGGAAAAAAAGTCCTGCTGTTTGACGGCGACCTTGGTCTTGCGAATGTCGACGTTCAACTCGGCCTGATGCCGCGGCGCGACCTGAACGACGTCATCCGCGGGCGCCTCGGGCTCGACAAGGTGACCCAGTCCTATGACGACGGTGGATTCGATATTATCGCCGGTCGTTCCGGTCAGGCTTCGTTGTCCGCCCTGCCCTCGCAGCGTCTTGCCTTCCTGCGCGACCAGTTGCTTGAGGTCGCGGACAGTTATGACGTCGTTATCGCCGACCTTGGCGCGGGCGTGGACCGCACGGTCCGGATGCTTTCGGCATCGGCCACGCGCACCCTTCTGATTACGACGGACGAGCCGACCTCACTTACCGACGCCTACGCCTTTATCAAGCTCGGCAACGCCGCCGGAATGTCGAAGCATATTTCAATCGTCGTCAACATGGCCCAGAACCCGATTGAAGGCGAAAAAACCTACAAGACGCTGCTGAAAGCCTGCGAAAACTTTCTGCGCCTGAAGCCGCCGCTTGCGGGAATGATCCGCCACGACCCGCGCGTCAAGGAATCGATTCGTCACCAGACGCCGTTCCTGACCCGTTCACCCAACACAGAAACGGCAGAGGACGTCGAAAAAATTGCAAAAGTCGTTCTTCGGGACCTCTCGGAAGCCCGAAAGGCTGCAGCGAAAGCCTGATGCCGCGTCAGGTTGCTATTCCATGTGCTGATCGCGCATTCGATCAATGCGATTGCGCTCGAGGCCTTTCTCAAACGTCAACTCGAAATTCCGGTGCAGGTCTCCACTGAAGGTTTCAAGTGTTATCCAGTATTCACTGATCGAATTGGTCGTTGAAATATAATAGCGCGCGGCATGTGTGCCTGTCGTCGGCGGTGTAATCCTTTCCCCGTCGAGCGCGATTTCCGATTCGTCCCAGTGCTCCCTGAACAACGCAGGCTGCTCCTGGATGAGCCGGACAATTGGCTCCTGCAACTGATTAGTCAGCCGCAAAAAAGTGATTAAAGCCTTGCATGTGAATGATTCCGATGGCGTTTTGCATGGTGTAAACTGCAACTTATTGATCCGTAGCATTCA
>RZZS01000148.1 GCA_009929775.1 Alphaproteobacteria bacterium | reverse complement strand
GTAGGCGGCATACGACCGTGCCGCGAGGGTCCATGCCGTGAGCAGGACCGACAGTCCGCACAGATGCAGAGGCAGCAGGCTGCTCAAGAGCTGATCGTACTGGTTCGCCAACAGCCAGATATGAAATCCTTCCTGACCGATCAAAAGGGCTGCGATCAAGAACCCGACGCGATATTGCGTCGCGCTGCTCAGCGTGCGGCGCGCCAGCAGCGGTAACCCGATCCCGACGGCGGCGATCACGAGTACGCTGCCGAGGTGTGCCGTACCGAAAAGGATGAGTGGGCCCGCCGTGCTCATCGATCTTCTTCTCCCGTGTGAGTCTGCGCGTCCGCGCCCTGACCGAGACCGATGCTTTGATCTTGCGGTGTGGGTCTGCGTTCATCATCCCGGTGAGTTTTGCATGATAGCGTACTCACCGGATCCTTCTGCCAGTTTCTGCCACTTTTGATCAGACCAGCTATCCCGACGGATGGGATCGGGCATCCGAGCCACTGCATAGTCGTCGCGATCATCGCCGGTTCATTTCGCGAAGCCCGGCACCTCGAATGACCACACGCCAACGATGAATTCGTGTCGTCCGGATAGAAAAACCTTTGGAGCTCAATAGATCCATCGTATTAGATTTTACTAATATGATGGAATAATCTGAAGCCAGCCGACCGATAAAAATATTTTTGTCGGACTCTTGACAGCATTCCTGTCGACACTACATCCTAATCACATCAATAATGACGATAGGTGAGAACGACTAGAGCGATAGGTAAGCCCCGTCGAATAATCGCGGGTCGGACACCTGCGGAATCGCTTCGCTAGGTCAGATGCCGTTCATTGCCCTGTCGATGCGTTGAATAGAGCTTGGAGACGTTACATTACTATCGGCGCTGTTCAAAAGACGCCAACAACGAGGTGGAGACAACAATGTCTGACATTGTAGATCACAGCAGAAGACAGTTTCTGTCGTTCGCAGGTAAAGCCGGCTTGACGACCTTGGTTGCACAGGCGGTCGGTATCAATCTCGGCGTCGTGGATATCGTTCGGGCGCAAACCGGCAAGCGCGGGGTGGAACCCTTCCGATTCGCAATCATCAGCGACGCGCATCTATACAGCATGCCCGATCACAAGTTCGATGCCCAGCTTGCGGACGCCGTCGCCCAGGTCAATGCGATGACTCCGCTGCCGGACTTCGTCTTGTTCGGCGGAGACGTCGCTCAAAACGGAACCGAGGATCAGTTGGTCAAAGGAAAAAAGATCCTTTCCGAGCTGAAGGTGCCGCTCAAGCTCATCCCGGGAGAGCACGATTGGTATCTCGACATGGGCGATGCTTGGCGGGGACTCTACGGCGATGAGACCTGGTCGTTCAACCACAAAGGCGTGCATTTTATCGGCCTCAACTCTATTCTGGTCCGCGATTTCTGGACCGGGACGGGAATGACGCCTCTGGAGCGCATGACCGTGATGGAGATGCTTGAAAGCCCGATCCCCGGTCCATGGGGAGTGCACGAAAAGCAGCTCGAATGGCTTGCCAACGACGTCAAGGATTTGGCTCCGGATACTCCGATCGTCGTCTTTACTCACTCCCCGCTTTGGGACTACTACCCGCGCTGGAACTTCCAGACCTCCGACGCCCCCGAGATTCGAGAGATCCTCTCGAAGTTCGAAAATGTCATGTCCTACCACGGTCATGTCCACCAGACCCTGTTCAACCGGATCGGGAATATGAGCTCGGTCGCCGCACTGAGCACCTCTTGGCCGTGGCCCTACCCCCCGGTCGAGCTGGCCTTCCCCGAGACTCGGATGAACCGGGCCGACCCCTCGATTGCGACCGACGGCATGGGGACACAAGTCATCGATCTCAGCGGGTCATTCGAAGCTCTGGTTCAATACAATCCGTTTGAAGATTCACTGACACCATTCATGAGAGATGGATTCAAGGTCTAAGGGGGAGTGACGATGACGAATCAGATGCTGAAGATCGAACGGGTCTTGGTCGTATCGGCAATTGCTGCGGTGCTTGCGGCCGGCAGCAGTTGGGCACGTGCACCATTTACCGATGAAGAGCTCGCGGAGCAGAAGGCCGCTTTGGTCGAGTCGGTCGCCCTAGGATACGACCTTTGGCACGGCAGCCGTGCAGACATGACGACCAATGGTCTCGCATGCGGAAACTGCCATCCCGATACGGCTGCGGCCAATCCGCAAACCTTTCCGAAATACATGACGATGTACGGCAAGGTCATCCCCTTCCGCGAGATGGTGAATTGGTGCATCGAGAACCCGCAGGTAGGAACCCGGCTCGACGTCAACGGTGACGACATGACCGCGATGGAAGCCTACGCCTTCTACCTACATCGCGGGAAGGAAATCACACCTGGTCTCGCCAGCGAGCAAACCACGCCTATTGTCGTGGAATACGGTACCGGTTTCGCAAGAACGCCGACCGGCATCGGCGTCGATACCAAACCCTGAGGTCAGTTCAAAGTGTCGGGCATCTGCGGGCTCCCGTTTTGCGGGAAGCCCGCAGATCGTCCGATGGTGATGTCGACAGTCTTGCGTCGAGCGCCGGAATGGCGTTCTCGTTTGGACTTGGAATGAGTTGCCGGTTGAATCTATGAGAGCGGTGTTTGTATTCACGATCATCTTCGCTGGTGTCCACGCCCCGGCCTTTGCCGAACAAACCTGCGATACCGGCCGATACCCGCTGTCTTCCCCGACGGAGCGATTCAGCGACAACGGCGACGGAACCGTCACGGATGTCGTGTCCCAGCTGATGTGGATGCGGTGTTCGGTCGGGCAGACCTGGTCGGGCGAAACCTGCCTCGGAGAAACAGCCGCTTACGACTGGCAAGCGGCGCAG
>RZZS01000147.1 GCA_009929775.1 Alphaproteobacteria bacterium | reverse complement strand
ACGGCTGGTGCGGATCTCGTCGCGGCGATGAAAGAGGGCCGTACCGCAGTGATCACGAACGGCGCAGAGCGGTACCGGTTCACGCTCGACGGCAGCCGTGAAGCACTCGATGCGTTGCGGTGCGAGGGGGTCGTGTGGAAACATCCGCGATGACGCTCGCGGGCGGTGTGCGCACTGATGCTGGACAGTGCCCGATGGCGATGTAGCATGGCTTTCGAACCCAACGGAAATGGTGAATGTGATGACGACGAAGACGACGAAGACCTATGCGGCAGGTGTGGTCATGGCGGCTCTGGCGGGGGCCTCGGTGCTCGGAGGTTGCGTTTCGGCCGGGGGAGGAATCGGCCCGAACGCGCTGATCGTCCCGGTGACGCAGAAAGGTGTCGAGCTTGCGGGGTATGGTGCAGGCGCGGCAATGGGTGCGATGCTCGGGAAAGACGAGAAGGAGGAGGAAGCGGCCATCAGCGGGGACGCTATTCTCGCGAAAGCCGACGAGAGTTGCGTGAAGGAGAACCTGTCCGAAGCGGACTGCGCGCGCCTTAAAGCCTCCGCGGAACAGATGACGACACTTGCGATGAATGTGCAGAACCTCGATGCGATGGCGAAGGAGAGTCGTCGGCAACAACAGGCCGAGGCGCTGAAGCCGCAGAACATCTTGCTCGGCATCGGCGGGCAGGTGGTCGGTCATCAGATGATGATGGGGCGGATCGATATGATCCAGGGTGGCACCGGGATGGCTGTGCCGGGGCTGTAGAGCATGCGTGCGCCGAGCATCTGATCGTCGCCTTCCTCGCGCCTCGGAGTCACTGATGAAATTTCGAATACTGACCGGCATGACCATGCTGGCAATGCTGCTATATCCATTATCCTGGGCCGACGAAGTGCCGCAGGCGGTGGTGAAGACGAAAGAGATGGTCGTCAGCGCGAATCCGTTGGCCTCGGAGGCCGGCGCTGAAATCCTCAGGAAGGGCGGCACCGCCGCCGACGCAATGGTCGCCGTGCAGGCCGTTCTTGGTCTGGTCGAGCCGCAGTCGAGCGGCCTCGGCGGCGGCGCTTTCGTCGTCTATTACGACGCACGAACAGGGGAGACAACGACGATCGATGCGCGAGAGAAAGCGCCCGCAACCGCGACCGAGGACCGCTTTGTCGGTGTGGACTTCGGCTATGCCTGGCAAAGCGGACTGTCGGTGGGAGTGCCAGGAACCCCAAGGATGATGGAATACGTGCATCGGAAGTTCGGCCAGAAGAAGTGGGGGCAACTGTTTGCAGCGGCCGAAAAGCTGGCTAGCAAAGGCTTCCCGATGACAGAGCAGACCAGTGCAGAGGTAGACATGCTGCTGGCCTTCAATCCTTCCTGCGACCTGCGCCTGACCTTTCGCGATCCGGCCGCGTTTGAGTATTTCGCCGAACATGACGGCATGGGCGGGTGCAGCGCCAAAGCGCCCGGCACCATCATCAAGAACCCGGACTACGTCAAAACATTGAACACTTTGGCGAAGCATGGTGCGGACGGTTTCTATTACGGAGAAATCGCAGAAAACATCGCCGCGGCGGTCCAGGGAGATTTGAGTATCGGTGGTGACATGACGGTGGAGGATCTCGCCGACTACGACGTTGTCGAGCGCCCGCCGGTGTGCTTCGCGTATCGCGGACACAACGTCTGCGGCATGGGTCCCCCGTCATCGGGCGCGATCGCGGTCGGACAGATTCTCGGCATTTTGGAGAACTTCGACCTGGGCGACCTGTCGCCGCTGGATGTTGAAACCGTACATCTGTTCAGTCAGGCGGGTCGGCTAGCGTTCGCCGATCGCAGTCTCTACGTCGGCGATTCCGATTTCGTCACGGTGCCGGTCAACGGCATGCTCGATAAGACGTATCTCGCAGAGCGTGCGGCGCTGATTGGGGACATGGATATGGGGCAGGCGAGCGCGGGTACGCCACCGGGCGACTTCGACCCGGCCGCTCCCGACTCGACAGCGAAGAATTCCGGAACCAGCCACGTATCCATCGTCGACCGCTGGGGCAACGCGCTGTCGATGACAACCAGCATAGAGGGTCCTTTCGGCAATGGCGTCATGGTGAACGGCTTTCTGCTTAACAACCAGCTAACCGATTTCTCGTTCGAGCCGTTCGACAGCAACGGGATTCCGGTTGCGAACCGAGTGCAGCCGGGAAAGCGCCCGCGCAGCTCAATGTCGCCCACTATCGTGTTCGATGAACAAGGTGACGTCGAGATCGTCACCGGCTCGCCCGGTGGTTCGCGCATCATCGGCTATGTAGCGCAATCGGTGATGAACATGATCGATTTCGGGCTCGATCCGCAACAGGCCATCAACGTGCCGCATTACATGAATCGCAACGGCCCGACCGAGATCGAGATGCCGATCCCAGGGATTACGCTGGATTATGACAGCGCGGCGATGGCTGCTGCGCTGGAAGATCGCGGTCACAACGTCGAGGTGAGCTTTCAGAACAGCGGACTCGCCATCATCCAGACACGCGAAAATCACCCACGGAAGAGAAATAACGGGCAGTGCAACAAACGCGACAAGATGGTATTGGTTGGCGGCGCGGACCTGCGCCGCGACGGCACTGCTAGCGGCAAATAGCACGCGCATCAGCGCAAACCGAGCCCCGCGATCTTGGATGATCGCGGGGGCGAGGACGAAAGAGAGCACCTCGCTCGAAGATACGCCGACCGGACATCCGCGAAAAGCCCCCGCCACGATGTTGAGTCGTCGCCTTGACCGCGTTCATCCCTCGTCCTGAGTGATGAGCGCAGCCATGTGATTCAACCAGCCCGCTCTTTTCGAGGAGCAGACGTTACCGACGAATCCGGCGCAAGCCGGTGTG
>RZZS01000072.1 GCA_009929775.1 Alphaproteobacteria bacterium | reverse complement strand
GCCTTGATCCCCGCCACATCGAGCTGAAAATCCTTGTCCGTCAGCGGAACCTGCCGTACCTCCGTATCCTGCAATTTCGCATAGTGCGCGTACATCGGAAAAGTCGGCGGGCAAATGACGATATTGTCCTGCCCCGCCTCACAAAAAGCGCGGACGGTGAGGTCGATGGCCTCGTCCGCCCCGCGCGTCACCACCATGTTGCGGCTCGAAACGTCGTACACGCGCGCAATCGCCGCAATCATCGCCGCGGGCTGCTGGTCCGCGTAACGGGAATAGCCGTGCACGCCCGCCACCGGCTCGTACGGACACTCGTTCGCGTCGAGAAACACCATCCCCGCCCCGCCCTTGACCATCGAGCGGGCGGATTTATAAGGCTCGAGCGCAAGAATGGCCTTGCGGGCACGGTTGGCGATAGAGGTCATGGGACGATCCTTTCAAAGAGACGCGCGCATTTAAACGGAGAATATGGATTTTATCAAGACGGCGGGTAGTCTGGACTCCGAAGAAGGGAGCGAAGATCAGGCAACAGCGTAAGGCGCAAAACGGGAATTGGCGAAAGCTTTCCGCTTGCGCCTTGCCGCTATCGAAGTACACTTGCGATATCATGCGCTTGTTTGTCTTTCTTTTTGCCGCTTTGTCCCTCGCCGCCTGTTCGGGCGTGCGGGTGGAGACGGTGCCTTCCGCGCCGTTTCCGGACAGCCCGGCGGACGCGCAGCCTTCACCTGTCAATCTGAGCCGCGTGAAATTCGCCCTGCCGCACGGCACCACCGTCAGTTCGGTGAGCACCGGCGGGCTGAAAGGCATTCTGTTTTGCAACGGGCCGTACGGCGCGCAGCAGACGGGACTCGTCACGCGCGCCTTCCGCGACGTCGAGAAAGAGTCGATCTTCACCGACACGCTCGAAGCGCTGGGCTACGACATTTCCGGCGATCCGAGCCGCATGTTCGACGAGGAGGAAGACCGCATGCGCACGGTCTATTCCGTCGGCGGGCGGATTACCGACGTAAAGATGGATCTGTGTCACCGGAGAACCTTCCTGCTCGGAATCGACCAGGGCTATACGGGCGAAGCGATGATGGAAGTGGAATGGACGGTCTTCGACCTTTTGCGCCGCCGCAACGCGTACAAGGTGACGACCAAAGGCTATACGCGGCTGCGCTCGCCCAATTACGACGCGATCGACCTGATTCTCGCCGATGCCTTTGCCGCCGCCGCGCATAATCTCGGCGCGGACGCGGCGTTCCACGATCTCGTCTTTTACGGCACGCCCCCCGCTACCACGCCGGAGACAATCCTCGACCCGAACGAGGAATTTTTCGGCCGCTTCGATCCGCTCGAGGACGTGACGCTCACACTACTCGAACCCTCGAAGATCCCGGCGACCGGACGGTTCGATGCGATCACGCGCGCCGTTGTCATGATCGAGGCCGGACACGGGCACGGCTCCGGCTTTTTCATTTCGGACGAGGGGCATATCCTGACCAACGCCCATGTCGTCGGCCGCGCGAACCGCGTGCGGGTGGTGACGTCGGGCAAGGCGGAGAAGCGAATCGCCGAAGTCGTGCGGCTCGACCCGGTGCGCGACGTCGCCCTTCTCCGCCTTGAGGAGCCGCCCGGTCCCGGCACCGTCGCGACCCTTCCGGTCCGTCTCGACGAACCGGCGGTGGGCGAGACCGTGTACGCGATCGGCGCGCCACGCCTGAAACGGCGGCAGGACACGGTCACGAAAGGTATCGTCAGCGCGCGGCGCTTCGACCGGCGTGAAAACCTGCCCTTTATTCAGGCCGACGTCGATATCTACGGCGGCAACAGCGGCGGGCCGCTGCTGGACGAAAACGGCAATGTCGTCGGGATCAGCGTGCTCGGCTACAAGGTCGCCCCCGACACGCTTGGCGGCCTGAACTGGTTTATCCCGATTGAAGACGCGTTAAAGCGTCTGGACGTGGAATAACCCGGCCATGCCCGCCGCTTGACTGTTCGCGCCGTTTGTCGGACATTGCCCGTCGAACGCTCACGACAAACAGGAAAATTTCGTCATGACTGCACCACGCTCCGCCCGCCCCGTCATTTTCGGCGAAGTGCTGTTCGACGTTTTTCCGGACCGCGCGGTTCTCGGCGGCGCGCCGTTTAACGTTGCCTGTCACCTGCAGGGGTTCGGTCTCGGCCCGCTGATGATCACCCGGGTGGGACGCGACGCGCGCGGGCGGGACGTCGCCGGGGAAATGGAGCGCCGCGGCATGGACATGGCGGGCCTGCAATGGGACGACGCGCATCCGACCGGCGAGGTCCGGGTCGAGATGACCGGCAACGAACACACATTCGAAATTCTGCCCGGAAGCGCCTGGGACCATATCGACGCTCACGCCGCGCGCGCGGCAATCGGCCCGGCGGATGTCGGCCTGTTCTACTACGGCAGCCTCGCCGCCCGCAGCCCGGTCTCCTCCGGCGCGCTCGATACCCTGCTGGAGACCATCAAGGCCCCGTTTTTTGTAGATATCAACCTGCGCGACCCGTGGTGGGACCCGGAGCACTGCACGAAACTGATGCGCCAGGCGAACTGGCTCAAGCTCAACGAGGACGAGCTTGGCCGTCTGCACCCCGGCCGGACGGACACGGATCATGCCGCGCTTCTCGATACGTACGGCCTCGACGGCCTGGTCATGACACGCGACAAGGACGGTGCGGTCTTGTTCACACATGCCAGCCGCCACACGGCCAGACCCGAACCCGTCGAGGATTTCGTCGATTCGGTCGGGGCGGGCGACGCCTTTGCGTCTGTCGTCGTCGCCGGAATTCTGCTTGGCTGGGAGCCGCCCGTCACTGTGCGCCGCGCGGTGGAATTTGCCGCCGAAATGTGCCGCCACCGCGGCGCGACCCTTCAGGGCGACGCGGTCTACGAGCGCTTCCTCGCGCGCTGGCGGGACAAGGGAGGCGGCACCGCCTGACTTGACGGGCGGCCCGTTTCCATCACATATCTCGGGGTAGCACGAACCGACGAAAGACACAGCGATGACCGACACATTCGACGCCAGCAAATGGCACGGCACGACCATTCTTTCCATCCGCAAGGGCAGCGACGTCGTCATTGCGGGCGACGGGCAGGTCTCGATGGGTCAGACGGTCCTCAAGACCAACGCCCGCAAGGTCCGCCGCCTCGGCAAGGACGGGAAGATCATCGCCGGGTTCGCGGGCGCGACCGCCGATGCATTCACGCTGTTCGAGCGGCTGGAGGCCAAGCTCGAAGCCCATCCGGGACAGCTCACCCGCGCCTGCGTCGAGCTTGCCAAGGACTGGCGCACCGATAAATATTTGCGCCGCCTTGAGGCGCTGATGGCCGTGTGCGACAAGGAAAACTCGCTGATCCTCTCCGGCACCGGCGACGTGGTCGAGCCGGAAGACGGGATCATCGGCATTGGCTCCGGCGGCAACTACGCCCTTGCCGCCGCCCGCGCCCTCATCGACCGCGACGATCTGGACGCGGAGGAAATCGCCCGCAAGGCTATGGGAATCGCGGCGAATATCTGCGTTTATACGAATGGCAATGTGACGGTGGAGAAGCTTTGATTTATCCCTGCAAATAGCCGTCAAGAACGTTTGCAACATTGGTGCCGATTTCCTCGACCGCGTACCCGCCCTCCATGACGAACAGTGCCGGACAGGGCACCTTGGATATCCGCCCGCCCATTCGCAGGTAATCCGGCGATTCAAGCCGGAAACCTGAAATCGGGTCCTGCGCGAACGTATCGACCCCAAGCGAAACGACAAGCGCTTCGGGGCCGTAATCACGGATTTGAGCCATCGCATCACTTAAAGCCTCGTCGTACCTTGCATAGTCGGCGCCGACAGGAAGAGGATAATTGATGTTGAACCCCTCGCCCGCCCCGCGGCCCGTTTCGCAGGCGTAACCAAGGAAGAAGGGATATTCCACCGCCGGATCGGCGTGAATCGAGACGAACAGGACGTCGTCGCGCTCGTAAAACAAATCCTGGGTCCCGTTGCCGTGATGATAATCAACATCCAGAACAGCCACGCGTTTGGCCCCGCTGTCTCGAAGAGACTGAGCCGCTATCGCTGCGTTATTGAGAAAGCAGTAGCCACTGGCGGTCTCCTTCGCCGCATGATGCCCCGGCGGTCGACAAAGCGAAAAAGCTGCGTGCTCGCCGTCGCCAATCAGCTGCGCACCGGTCAGGGCAACAAAGGCCGAGCCTTTGACCGCCGCCCAGGTTGTCGGGGTGACCGGCACAGCACCGTCCGAAATGAAGTAGCCCAGCTGGCCGAAAATGTGATTCGGCACGGGAGACTCGGGATGCAAGGTATTAAAAGCGAAGGGGAAAGCATCGCCAGTCTTGCCGATTTCTTCCCATCGGCTCCATGCATTTTTAAGGAAGTCGATGTAACGAGGGCTATGCACTGCCTCGAACGCGCGGGCGTCGAAAATTTCCGGTTCGATTATTTCGCCAAGGCGCCTTTCCGCAACTGCCGAAAGCACATATTCAGCCCGTGCGGGCTTCTCGAAATTCTCGACCATCTCACCATCACAAAGTTCGCGTTTCGGCGCGTGCAGACGATGTTTTTCCGAGTAAACCGTTTTCATTTTGCCCGCCAACCTGTGTTATGCTGATGCTTTGATGATTGCCGTCCCGAAAAATTGTCATACGCCTAAAAATTTTCCTTTGCAAATCGTTCGACGTCTCTATAAAAATCTGCCTTCCAGAATCCGCCTAACCATTGAAAAAAGGAGAGTGTCCGATGGGGGTTCCCTTCATTGTCCCGCCCCTCTCGCTGCAGCAACAGTGGGGGGGAAACAGAGAATTTCTTACGATTTCAACAGAAAACATCCGCAAGCCCGGATTTAGCGCAATTTTACAGCAGGCGCATCAAGGGCTGTATCTTCAAAATTTTCCGCTGACAAAAGATGGCGAATCACTCTCAGAGTGGAACGAGCATCTCACAAACCCCTTAAGCGACATCGATTATCGCATTATCCTCGCGGGGCGAAACCTTCGTAACGGAACCCCCGAGATCAACGGCATTTGCGTTGTGAACTACTACAAGGACAGCGACACCGCGATCCTGTCTTACATTGCCGTCGACGAATCATGCCGCACCGAGGGTTTAGGATACCAGCTCAGGGAAATCGCCAAATCAGAAATAATGAAAGCGGCACACGAGAATGGTCGCTCCCTCCGCGGCTGGTTCCTCGACTGCGAGGATCCTCGCAAGGTTTCTGAGATGCCCGGGCGCTACTCACCGACAAAACGCCTCAACAAATATGTCGGCTGGGGTGGAAAAGTTGTCCCTTGTGACTTTGTAATTCCCGTCTCTGGCAACCCGAACAAGCGAGACCGAGATTCGGTTTTAGTTGCTTTCCCTCATCCAGAGACAAGCGAGTACCCAAAGCCTGAGGCCATAACTGATTATCTTGTCTCTCTTTTTCGTCATGAGGGCGTCGAGAGACCACGATTTGATCCGGATTTTATGGATATGTCCGAGCAGATCAGGATAAGATGGGGCGAGTGCGCTCCGCCGAATCTGGTTATCTTTGCCTCTGATCCGGAAGCTGGCTACGTGTATGTTCCAGCCTGAGAATTCCTGACATTTAATGTGCGCACGGGTTCAACATTCGTGCGTTACTATCTTCCTCTCGTATCATATGCGGACGGGCGGACCCTGAAAAAAATTCAGATGGCAGAAAAAAACGTACACGCAGGACCCCGTTGTACGTCTTCACGGAACGCGCGACAGTCTTGATTCGCGCGTCCCGAACCATTACATCTCTCCGCAGGCGGAAATAAGGAAGAAGACGACTAGATGACTCATCCCAAACAGGATATTTCCTCAACGCTGGACATTCCCGCGTTCAGTCCCCGCGAAATCGTTTCCGAGCTCGACCGCAATATTATCGGCCAGAGCGATGCGAAGCGAGCAGTGGCGATCGCGCTTCGCAACCGCTGGCGGCGGCAGCAGCTTGAGCCCGAGTTGCAGGAGGAGGTTTATCCGAAGAACATCCTCATGATCGGGCCGACCGGCGTCGGCAAAACCGAAATCGCGCGGCGGCTCGCCAAGCTCGCGCAGGCCCCGTTCATCAAGGTCGAAGCCACGAAGTTCACCGAAGTCGGTTATGTCGGACGCGACGTCGAATCGATCGTCCGCGATCTTGTTGAAATCGCCATCCATCTCGTGCGCGAAAAAATGCGCAAGAGCGTCCGCGCACAGGCGGAAATCTATGCCGAGGAACGCGTGCTCGACGCCCTCGTCGGCCAGAATTCCAGCGAAGGAACCCGCGCCTCGTTCCGTGAAAAGCTCCGCAAGGGCGACCTCAACGACAAGGAAATCGAGATCGAGGTCCGCGACCAGTCGAACCCCATGCCGAGCTTCGACATTCCGGGCATGCCGGGCGCATCCATGAGCATGGTCAATCTCGGCGACATGTTCGGCAAGGCCTTCGGCGGACGCACGAAACCGCGGCGCCTCAAGGTCGAGGAAAGCTACGAAGTCCTCATGGCCGAGGAATCGGACAAGTTGCTCGACGAGGATAAAGTCGTCGCCGAGGCCTTGAGGCTCGTCGAGCATAACGGGATCGTCTTTATCGACGAAATCGACAAAATCACGGCGCGGCAGGACGTACGCGGCGGCGACGTCTCCCGCGAAGGCGTGCAACGCGATCTTTTGCCCCTGATCGAAGGCACGACCGTCGCCACCAAACACGGCACTGTGAAGACCGATCACATCCTTTTTGTGGCGAGCGGCGCATTCCACTACGCCAAGCCATCGGACCTTCTCGCCGAACTGCAGGGCCGCCTGCCTATCCGGGTTGAACTCCGGGCGCTGACACGCGACGATTTCAAGCGGATTCTGACCGAAACCGACGCCTGCCTCATCAAGCAGTACAAGGCGCTGATCGCCACGGAGGGCGTAACGCTAGAGTTCGAGGAAGACGCGATCGATGAAATCGCGCGACTTGCCTGGGAGGTCAACGAGAAGGTCGAGAATATCGGTGCCCGCCGCCTGCATACGGTCATGGAAAAACTTCTGGAGGATATCAGCTATACCGCCTCTGACCGCGCCGGCGAATCGATCACCATCACGGCGGCGTACGTACGCGAGCAGGTTGCCGAGCTTGCCAGCAGCGCGGACCTGAGCAAATTTATTTTATGATGCGCGCGCTAACGCTCCTGACCGCCGTCCTTACTCTCGTTCCGGGAATGACAGCGGCGCAGGAACTCCCGAAGCTTGCCTTCCCGGTTGCCTGCACGCCCGGCGAGGATTGCTGGATCGCCAACTACCCGGACGCCAACCCGACGGACCGGGCGGAGGATTTCACGTGCGGAGCCCGGACGTACGACGGGCATACCGGCACCGACTTCGCGCTGCGCGACTTTCGATCGATGCAAGACGGCGTGTTCGTGCTTGCAGCGACGAGTGGCACGGTCGAGCGCGTTCGCGACGGCGAGGAAGACCGCATGCGCAGTGACGAGGAACTTGCCTCGATCACGGACCGGGAATGCGGAAACGGAGTCATGGTTCGCCACGCGAGCGGCCTGCGCGTTCTTTACTGCCACCTCCGGGAAAATTCCATTTCTGTCAAGCCGGGCGACCGTGTTGTCCCCTTGCAGCCCATCGCGCAAGTCGGCCAGTCCGGCAAGGCGGAATTTCCGCATCTCCACATCGAGCTGATCGGAGAAGACGGGCGAATTGATCCCTTCACCGGACAGGCGCCGGGCGCCGGATGCGATGTCGGCGGGCAGAGCCTCTGGGAAAAGGACCCGGGCTATAGCAGCGGTGCGATTTATGCTGACGGCTTCACGCCAGGCGCTCCGGACTTTGAGGCTCTGAAACGCGACTCGCGCTCGCCGGAAAGCCTGCCGCAAAGCACCCCCGCGCTTGTCTACTGGTTTGCGTGGCTCGGTGCACAAAAAGGCGACCGGATTGAAATGCGCATCATCGCCCCCGACGGCTCCGTTTTCAACGAGCGCACGGTGACGCAGGACAGGACGCGCGCGCAACAATTCTATTTCGCCGGGCGGCGTCTTTCCGCTCCCCTTCCTCCCGGCATATACCGGGGCAGCGCAACCATCTACCGGGACGACATCGAGGTACTGCAACGCGAATCACAAATTGTGGTCCGGTGATGTTCGGGAGGAGATGTCGCTTTAACGCTTCCGTTTGAGCAAGATGTAAAAAGCGCCTTCGCCACCGTGGCGGGCTTTGGCCGGGCAAAAATCGAGGACAATGTCCCGCAGAGGCGACAGCGACAGCCACTCGGGAAGCTTACGGCGCAAGACGCCCGGCTCGGTCGCCAGCCAGTGCGCAAGCCCGCTTCCCTGACGCTTGCCTTTGCCTGTTATGACGAGTACCGTACGCTTTCCCGTCTCACGGGCTGCCGTAAGGAACCAGTGCAGGCGTTCATGGGCTTCACGTTGATTCATGCCGTGCAGATCGAGCGTTGCCTCAACCGGCATCTTCCCGCGCCTCAGCTTGTCGGCAGTCCGCCGATCGGTCGCCGGAACTGCAGGCGGGAATGCCTCCGACCTTGCTCGCAAACCGATCTCCGGCGAGAAAGCCGCCGCCCCACCACCCGTTCGTTGATCGAATGGCGGTGGACCGGAACGTGGGACCGGCGCCTCCGGCATGATCGGCACCGCCGGTTCGCCATCAAGCGGGCTGATGTCCCGCGAAAAAAGCCGCCACAGACGCCCTTCTTCGGCGTTGAGAGGTCGTCCCGTCTTTTTTCCCTCGTTCGACATACGCCCCGCCCATGCTTTATTTTGTCAATCCGGCCCGTTTCCCCTATTATGATTAGTAGATAGACTTGACTGGTTCAAATCCAAATGACGTTCGTGCTTCGTACCATTAGCTTGTTGTCACCTTTACGCATTGTCGTCCTCGTTTCTCTCCTGGTCATCGCCGTACAGCCAGCCCGGGCGGGAATTGAGGAGCTGAAGCCGTCGACATCCGAGGATATCGCCATCGCCTTCTACCGCTTCGTTGATGCCCAGCCGGATTTTCGCCGCTGGATCGAGGCAAGCGAGGTTTTTCAGTCTACAGAAGCGGTTAACCGGGCGGTCATTTATCAGACCGAGAAGAGACGACTCGTCGGCAAGTTTCGCGAGATAGCTCCCCGGACCCAGCTTTTTACAATCGAAGTTCCCGTCGTCGTCAAAATAACGAAGGTTCTCGAGGCAACAAACAAGCCCTACCTTCTGGAATTTTTGCCCCGCATCGACGAGGTGTCGTATTTTCCCTATTCCATTGCCGATATCTGGTTTGCGGTTATCATCCGTGATCTTGATACTTTCCTGTCGCAGCGCATCGAGGAGTGGGAATACGTCAGACTGATCAGAGCCTGGCCCCAGCTGGGAAGCCGGACAGAGAAGATGAATTTGCGCGCACACGTCAAGATCACCGATGCCGACGCCCGCGCGCCGGTTCTTCTCGATGGCCAGCATCAATGGCTGATGATGACCGAGCTCGCTTCGATGTCTTTGTGGCGAGCCGATGACTTTGTCTGGGAATATCAGGCGCCGTGGTACGAAACGCCGACAGAAACGGAACTGAAGAAGCTTTTTGTCGAGTAACTGGTTTTGAGACCGGCAAGTCCATTTCGATGAGAGGCGTCTGCCATGTTTTCACGACTCGATCCCGTATTCAGAACGACGCTGCGTCATACCGAGCAGACGGATGCCCGCCTTGGCATCCGGGAAGAAGATGCCCGGGACGATCCCCGAAAGAAAAAGAGCCGCCGGGACGCGAACAGTGAGGAAAGCGAGCGGGAAGATCTCGCCATCGTCTCGATTCCCGCGCTGCGCGCCTTTCTAACCGGCATGCTGGAGGATCCCGAGGCCGCCCGCGCGAAGGCTGAGCAGCACGCTGCTGGAGCCGCCGCCCGGAACCCGCAGGCGAGCCGTGCCGCCAAAGCCTATCAGGCAACGGCATCAGGCGGCACACCCGCGGATTACACAGCGGCGACAGGCGGAGAAAGGCTCGCAGCGCTTACCGAACAGGAGAAAACAACGATCAGGGCGCTGATCGATACGCTTTGCTGGCTCGAAAGCCAGGAGGTGTTCGAGCTTTCAATCGGAAAAACCTCCGAGAGTCTTCTCGCTGGCCTCGTCGAAGCCGCGACCCGCACAAAGGCGGAAATTGGCGGATAGCCTACCTGAGCGGCCCAAGGACGTAGCCGTTCTCGCTGGTGCATACGATTTCCGGTTCGGCGGGGTCTTTCTCGATTTTCTGGCGCAGACGATATATGTGGGTCTCAAGCGTATGGGTCTCCACCCCGTCAGCATAGCGCCAGACCCGCTTCAGAAGGGACTTGCGATCCAGGCCCTTCGCGCCCCCACGGTAAAGAGCGACAAGGATGTCCCGCTCCTTCTCGGTCAGACGAATTCCACCCGATCCCGACCCGTCGAAAAGCCGGTCTTCCTGTAAATCGAGCACCCTGGACCCAAGCGGGAGATAAGACGGCAATCCGCCAAGACGCTCGAGCCTGCGACGGTGCCAGTCGATACGCGCCTCCAGCGCGCCAAGCCGGAACGGACAGGTGAAAACATCGCCCTCCGGCAACGGCAAAGACGCCGATTCCCGGCAAACACAAAGGATGACGGCCTTCGTATAAGTGGTTTTACATCTGGCGACGGCTTCGCGCGCCGCCGCTGCGTCCGGCGCCAAAACGACAACGAAGGTAAATGCGTCCTGCGCCGTATCCGGCCAACGACGAACCGCAGCTCCCAGAGATGCGCAAAAGGCTTCGAGCGTACCCGAGAGCACGCCCCCCGTATCCCCGGCAAGAATTATCTCCATGGAACTCGTCGACATCGAAAAACCACGCTAAAACCCGGATCGACAAACCTTCATACCACCGGAAAAAAAGAAAAGACAGGGGATTGGCACGAGGATTGCATCGCGAAGGGGCAACAGAGGACCGACCGATGATCGCTTTCGACAGCGCCCCGCCACCTGAAGCCCCCGACCCACCGCGAAAAATTTTCCGCATGGCACCTCACGACCGGATGGCCGGATCAGTTCCTGTATGGGACTACGAGCGAACGGCGAAAGAGACGGTGGCCGGAGAAATCGCCACGGCGGCAAACCAAAGCGGAGCCCCGGCCATCGGCCTGGCCTACCGGGCGGAAAGCGGACATCCGGGCGGAAGCCTGCCACGGGAATTCGGCTTCGGCGACATCCTCGACATCGTCAACCCGCTCCACCACGTTCCAGTCGTCGGCACGATTTACCGCCATGTCACCGGCGATGAGATCCAGCCGGCTTCCCGGATCGTGGGCGGGGCGATCTTCGGCGGCGGACCGGGCGCGGCGTCGGGCCTCGTAAACCTGATCGCCGAAGAAGAAACCGGGCGCGACATACCCGGCAACGTTCTCGCACTTGCCCGCGGCGAACCGGTTGAGCTGAAGAACAAAGCGACAGCCGCCTACGACAAGACGCACAGGTGGCAGGAGCGGTATAATTCCTGATTGATTGACCGGAAAGACGGAATCAGCTCACCCTGCTCCCGAAAAACGCCGTTCCGACGCGCACAAAAGTCGCGCCAAGACGTACGGCCGTTTCGAAATCGTGACTCATGCCCATCGACAGGTCCGGCAAATCATGCCGGGCGGCGAGCTTTGCAAGCAGCGCGAAATGCATGGCAGGCGGCTCGTCCTGCGGCGGAATGCACATGAGACCGCGAATGTCGATCCCGTACTCTTCCCTGCAGGCGCGCAGGAGGTCCGGCAACCCAGCGGGCGTTACGCCGCTTTTTTGCTCTTCCTCGCCGGTATTGACCTGTATGAAACATGGCAGGCCACGCCCTTGCCGCTCCATCTCCTGCGCGAGCGCGGCGGCAAGTTTCGGGCGGTCAACCGTTTCGATGCAATCGAACAGCGCCACCGCCTCTTTCACCTTGTTGGTCTGCAACGGGCCGATCAGATGCAAACGCAGGTCCGGACAGGTTTCCCGCCGTACGCTCCAGCGCTCCAGCGCCTCCTGTACGCGGTTTTCGCCGAACAGGCGCTGGCCGGTCGCAAGCGCCGTCTCGATACGCTCGTCCGGCTGGACCTTGCTGACGGCGACAAGCCGTACGCTTTCCGGATCGCGTCCCGCCTCGTGCGCGGCGACCTCGATTTTCTTTTCCAGAGCGGCTTTGTTATCGGCGATTTGGGTCATGGTCTGCATCGTCGTCCTCCCCCGTTTGCGGGGGAGGGTCAGGTGAGGGATGAAGAACTGGCAGGCTTTCCTAAAACCGGTACCCGACGCCCGCGCCGAAAATCCACGGGTCGAGATCAACGTCGCCTGTGACGGTCGCGCCCGCCTGAACGGTCAGGTCGGTGTTCAGCCAGATTTTCTTGACGTCAAGGTTAGCGAACCAGTTACCGCTGATCGGCACATCGACCCCGGCCTGCAGCGCGTAGCCGAAACCGTCGTCGTAATCGACATCCGTGACCGGATTGTCGTCCGTGTCGCCGTTATAGAAGAACGTGTAGTTGATCCCGGCGCCGACATAGGGACTGATCCCGTAATTCGTCAGCGGATCGAAGTGGTATTGCAGGGTCAGCGTTGGCGGCAGAATCCAGATTTCGCCGAGATCGAGGTCGCCCAGCGTCGAGTTTTCGAGGTTTACACTATGCTCCGCCGTCGCGAGTATGAGTTCGAGCGCGATGTTATCCGTGACAAAATACGAGAAATCGAGTTCCGGCACGATCGCGTTGCCGAGATCAGCATCGCCACCGATCACGTTAATGTCCTGTCCTTCGTCTGGAACGATGGCGATAGCGCGGCCCCGCACCAGCCAGTCGCCCTGCTGTTTCCAGCCTTCGGCCCGCGCGTCGGCAGGCGAATGCGAGAGCGTGAAAAGCCCCGCCAGCGCAGCGGCCATAGTGAGTGTCTTCTTCATTGTTTTGTCCCCTTTCCGGTGGCATGTACGTCGTTGAACAATTGTCGTCTCGGCCGGATACATCGACTTCGCCCTTCGCTCAAGGTGACGGCGGACGAGATTTCTGCGAACGATTGTAAGGCTTTTCGGGAGTGGGACGAATGCCGTTTCGCGTCCGCCGCCCCGGATATGTGGATAATTCGTTACGGCCCGGGCTTTCGCAACCCTCCCCTTTTCAAGGGGAGGGAGCGGGCGGGGCGGACAGAAAAAAGGCGGCTGGAAACCAGCCGCCTTAAAGTTTGAATCTCTATGCGTAACGGGTACGCTTAGAACTTGACTTGCGTACCGAGCAGAACCGAAGTGGCTTCGACGTCGTCGCCAGCGTTCGGAGCGCCAACCGGCATGTCATGCTTGATGTAGCTGACCGAACCGCGGAAGGTCATGCCGGGGCCGTAGGTGTAGACGACGCCGCCCGTGTAACGGTCGGTTTCGATGTCGCCGTTGTTGAGGCCAGCTTCGTTATCCTGGTTCAGCCAGGACGCGCCGAGACGGAACGGGCCGGTCGTGTAGTCAACACCGACAACCAGCGTGTCTTCGTCAGCATTGCTGTCATAGCCAAGGTTGTCTTCCTTGTA
>RZZS01000146.1 GCA_009929775.1 Alphaproteobacteria bacterium | reverse complement strand
GGGCTGGAGCGTCCGCGCCTCCCAGGGCGACGTGTGGTATGAGAGCGCTAGGCCCAAGGGTTTGGCGACCGGCGACCTGCTGCTGACGCCGGAAGCGTTCAGTCTGCTCGGGACTAGCCGGCTCGGGGGGCCAGATGTTGATCCGGGTGCATACGCTTGTGGAGGACGCGGACGATCTCGATGCGGGCAGCGAGAACACGGTAGTAAACACAGTGATGCCGGACCTGAAGACGTCTGTAACCTTCACGGATATGGCTGCAATCGGTTCCGAGCTCGGCGTTGTCTGCAAGTCTCGCGATGCCGTCGTTTAAGGCGTCGAGATAGAAATCAGCCTGATCGGCCCCCCAGGTCTCGAAGGAGTATTGCCAGATCGCGACGAGGTCGTCTTCAGCGGCGGTTTGCTGATGGATTTCATACATGATCCGGGCTCAATCCGGCCTTTTGTCTGGCCCGGCGCTTGATGGCTTCCATGTCGAGTGGCCCTGCGGAGCCGCTGTTTTCTCCCTCGATCAGGGCTTGTTGCAAAGCTTCCAGCTTGGACGCTGCCTCCTGCTCTTGCAACAGCCGCAGGGAATCGCGAATCACTTCACTGACCGAGGCATAGCGCCCGCTTTCCACGAGGGTAACGACAAAATCGTTCCAGTGGTCGCCGAGGGTGATGGTTTGGGTTCTGGCCATGATGCGTTCCTCCTGTGTGCACCTTCACATTATAAGACTATGTCTTACTATCCAAGTAAAGCGTTCCCTGACGACGTCTTGTCAAACCGCAAAGCCGTCAACCAACGGCGGATCAGTCTGATTCTCCGGATCCAGATCTTGGAGCGTGAGTGCGAATCGGGGGAGATAGCGGTTATCTGAGATTTCGCGTGACCTTGCCCACAAACAACTCAACGCCGGGATAGGGTTCGAATGCAAAAGGCCCTTGAAGCTCCCCGTCACCAACATCCCTGTGGGAGCAACCCGACAGTCGAGACAGGAACGACCGGAGATCGGATGCGTTTCGCGCGTGTTTCATGTCGGATGTCGCGGACGTGATGAACTCGTGCACGAGCATGACGGCCCGCCCCGCCCTGCGTCGATGTGCCTCGGCCAGCGCGCCTGCACATGCCGTGAACAACTGGTATCGCAGATCCCCGGCCTTGGGCTGATCGGTACTGCGTGCAGTCCCGGAACGGCCGCCGCCCTAACGCTCGCCCTCGGACGGCATAACGGTGTATTCCAGCGAGGGAGGACCCGGCGGCATATCCACGAAGCTGTCGCCGTGTGCGGCGATGACGAATTGACGCGCGGCGTCGGGGCCGGAGGCCTGTGGGTCGGGATCGAGGTAGGCGGTGCCGATCCAGCCCGGCTCCAGGAGGGCCGGGATCTTCGGTCCGACAAAGCCGCTATCGAGGAGCGTCTGGCTCACGCCGTAGGAGCGCACCCGGATGGTCTCGCCAGGCTTCACCCGTACGGTGGAGCGCAGCACGGAGAGGATCTCCATGCGATAGACGACATCGAAGCGCTCCGCGGGATCCGGATTTGACTGCACCTCCAGCACCTTCACTTCAAGAACCGCTTGAGCATCGGTTTTGAGCCCCTCGACAGCATCCGGCGGCAGGACCGCGCCGACCTTTCCGGCCAGAATGGCGAGCAAGCCGCAGACGGCGATGAGGGTGGATTGCATTGCGCGCGTTCGTGTCATGACGATTCCTCCGAGACAGGGCAACGGGTTCGATTAGGCAACGAACAATGCGGCCCGAGGGCCGCATTGTTGGTCCGGTAACCGATTAACTGCAATCAGTTGGGGAGGATCACAACACGCCCTTGGAACACGGCCTCATGGTAGGCACTGGTGGCGAGCAGTGCGGCCACGTTCGGATCGGTCAGAACCCTGGCGACCGCTTCCAGCTCGCTGCTGGACAACCCACCCTGGTGCAGGGTCGCGAGCAGGTGCTCGGCCTCGAGCTCTCGGGCGATCCGGCGCTGTTGCGCGAACCAGTCCTGGCCGGCCGTGGTGGTGACGCTGCCGTCATGCACGGCACCGCGCTCCAGGGCCAGTGGCGTGTCGTCGGACAGGGCGACTGGCGAGGTGATCAAGGTCGCGGTCAGGAGCAACAGTGTGGATCTCATGGTCTTCGTCCAGTCATAATATAAGTTCATGCTAATACACTAACGCATAAGGACCAGTTCAATACGTCGGAAAACCCCGGGATCGGTTCGGAAAGGGCCGCGGCTGCGGGTCGCTCCCGCTTAGCCCCCGAGACAAGGGCCTGGTGCCGACATCCGCGCTGGCTTGCAGCCGGTCACTCCAAGGCGTTCTCGATCAGCTGCGCCACCTCCTGCGAGATCCGTTCATTCATCGCCGCCGGCAGCCCGAGGGTGTCGTAGAGCGCGTTCATCCCCGCGAAGAGCCCGCCCAGGCACGCCTGGACCTCTCGAAGTCCCGGGCGACCAGGCCCGCTCGACGGTGGACTCAGCTTCGATTGAATTGAGATGACCTCCATGCGATAGACGACGTCGAAGCGCTCCTCGGGATCCGGATTCGACTGCACCTCCTGTTGGCGGCTAAAACCAGTCATCGAGCGCCAGATCCGGGATGCGTGAGAACTCCCGTGTGTTGTGGGTCACCAGGGTCGCGCGGTTGGCGACAGCCGTCGCGGCGATGAGGGTATCCAGCGTGCCGATCGGTGTGCCCGCCTCTTCCAGATCCCGTCGGATCAAGGCGGCGGCGCGGGCTTCCGCTTTTGCGAACGGGAAGAATACGGCCGTGTTGACCAGCGCTTCGAGTTGCCGGCGGCGGCCTTGATCATCGGTTGGTCCAAAACAGGGTGTTTCGGTAGGAGATCAATCACCCTGAAGGAGTGGCAGGAGCGCCGGGGAGGCGTACCCTTGGAA
>RZZS01000014.1 GCA_009929775.1 Alphaproteobacteria bacterium | reverse complement strand
GATTCCCTGCCGCTGCACTTCGACGCGGAGATGCCGGCGATTATCTGGGAGGTGCTGAGTTCCCTGCCGGGGATGGAGAACGAGAAGATACAGATACGGGTGAGTAATCGGAAGATACTTCTGGGATTTCTGGATTCCCTGGGCATTAGGGACACGCTGCCGATCATCCGCATCATCGATAAAAAGGACAAAATCGGCGAACAGGACACTCTCGCCGATCTCCTTGAACTGGGACTCCGCGACCGGCAATTAGAGCAAATCATTGAGCTGTACGATGTCAAAGCGACCAAAGCCGAAGAGTTGCATTCTCAAATTCTTGATATTCTAACTCGTCATTCCGGCGAAAGCCGGAATCCATCGGCAAGTGAAGAAACCCAAACGGCATGGACCCCGGCTTCCGCCGGGGTGACGGCGTTGTTTGAAGAGGGCATCAAAGAACTCTCCTTCGTGCTCGACCAACTCTCCCACCTCCCCGAGGGCGCGGTCGTCGCGGACCTCTCCATCGTCCGCGGCCTCGACTACTACACCGGCACCGTTTACGAGACCGTCTTTACCGACGATCCCGGTTACGGGTCGATCTGTTCGGGCGGGCGGTATGACGATCTGGCGGGAGGATATATCAACAAGCACCTTCCCGGAGTCGGGATTTCCATCGGGTTTTCGCGGCTCTTCGACCGGCTGCGCCAGCAGGGCAAGCTGCCGGTCAAGGCGAAGTCGGCCGCGGACATCCTCATGGTCCTGCCGTCGGAGGAAACGCGCGCCGACGCGGCGGAAACGGCCCGAACCTTGCGCGGGCGCGGCTTCAACGTCGAGCTTTATCACGCCCCGCAGAAGGTCAAGAAGCAGCTTTCCTACGCCGAACGCAAGGGAATCCCCTACATCTGGTTCCCGCCGTTCGAATCGGGGCGGCCGCATGAAGTGAAAAACATGGCGACGGGCGAACAGACGCAGGCCGATCCGGATCAATGGTGCCCGAATGAATAACACTTTCACTACCGCCCTTGCAGGCGCGGCACTTTTATTCGCAGCGCTCTTTGTTCCGACAAGCGCCCATGCCGAAGAAAAGAACGCAGGCCATACCTGGTCCCCCGAGGTCTGCGACTTTGCGGTCACCTTTCCCGAGGCCCCTTACGCGTCGCGCAAATGCCCGGACGGGAGACGATGCTACGAGGCAAGCAATTTCACCAAAGTCTTCGGCATGCATTCGACCGTGAATTTCCGCGTCACCTGCAACAAGGCCGAGCCCGGCATGTTCGAGCGATACGACGGCGGCTCGATGAAGGCCGTCCTTCGCGGCATGGCGGACGCAAACGGCCTTGCGAACAGCAACGCCGGGTTCCAGGAATACGACGACGCCAAGGTCGCCTCGCTCACCGGCACGGGACAGGTCGGGCGCACGCCGATGATCTACGCGGCGCAACTCTGGATCGGTGAAAGCTCGGTCTTTACGATCGAAGGCGAACTGATCGGCGAAGACGCTGGCCCCGCAGACGCTCTGTTCAGCGACGTGATTTCCTCCATCCGGCGAAAAGACGAAAAATGGCCGCCGGAAGGGGAGAATGAGCAAGAAGAGAACGGTCGGGAGTCCGCGGACACCGGCGACGAATAGGCTTCACCCGCCCTGCCCCCGCACCCGCTCCACCATCGCGAAGAACCCGCTGCGGCGGTTGGGGCTGAGGTGCTGATCGAGCCCCATTTCCTGAAACGCTCCTTCGATGTCCGTTTCGCGGATTTCGTCGGCTGTCAGACCATTGAACGCCGCCAGCAGAATCGCCACCAGTCCCCGGACGATCTGCGCGTCGCTGTCGGCGATAAAACGATAGCGGCCGTCCTTTTCCGTCGTCACGAGCCAGACCTGCGACGTGCAGCCCTTGACCCGGCTTTCCTCCGATTTGAGCTCCTCCGCCATTGCGGGCAAAGCGCGGCCTAGATCGATCAAATAGGCGTAACGCTCCTCCCAGTCATCGAACAGGGAGAGATTATCGATTATTTCCGCAAGCGCATGGCTTCGCATTGTCAGGTCCTCCTGAAGGCCAGATAGACCAAAACTTGCTTCCGGGCAAGCAACTGATCAATAGTTGGACGGTCAAACCCCGCCCAAAATTGGCTTTGCTTTTTTGCGGCGGAACCATAGTTTGGAAAAGATAAGGGCTTGCGCAGTGGCGCGGCACTTGGCAGATTGAGATCAATACAAGAATCACGTCAGTGAACGAGAAAGCGTAATGACCAAATCCGGCAGCGGCGAATCCAAGAACACCCTCTACTGTTCCTTTTGCGGAAAAAGCCAGCATGAAGTGCGTAAGCTCATCGCAGGCCCAAACGTGTTCATCTGCAATGAATGCGTCGAGCTGTGCATGGACATCATCCGTGAGGAAGACAAAAGCCAGATTGTCCGCTCCGGCGAAGGAATTCCAACCCCCGGTGATATCAAGGCTGTACTCGACGACTACGTGATCGGCCAGACGCGGGCCAAGCGGGTTCTTTCGGTCGCGGTTCACAATCACTACAAACGGCTCGAGGAAATGGAGAACAGCGAGATCGAACTCGCCAAGTCCAACATCCTCCTCGTCGGGCCGACCGGCTGCGGCAAGACTCTCCTCGCCCAGACCCTCGCCCGCATTCTCGACGTGCCCTTTACCATGGCCGACGCGACGACGCTGACCGAGGCCGGCTATGTCGGCGAAGACGTTGAAAACATCGTTCTCAAACTGCTTCAGGCCTCCGACTACAATGTCGAACGGGCGCAAAAAGGCATCGTCTATATCGACGAAATCGACAAGATTTCCCGCAAGTCCGACAATCCGTCCATAACGCGCGACGTGTCCGGCGAAGGCGTTCAACAGGCCCTGCTCAAGCTCATGGAAGGCACGGTCGCCAGCGTTCCCCCGCAAGGCGGACGCAAGCACCCGCAACAGGAGTTTTTACAGGTCGACACGTCGAACATCCTGTTCATCTGCGGCGGGGCGTTCTCGGGCCTTGAAAAGATCATCTCCGAGCGCGGACGGGGAACGACCATCGGATTCGGCGCGGACGTTCGCTCGCCGGAAGATCGCCGCACTGGCGATATTCTCAAGGAAGTCGAGCCGGAAGATCTTCTCAAGTTCGGCCTCATCCCCGAATTCGTCGGGCGTCTGCCGGTCGTGGCAACGCTCGAGGATCTCGACGAACCAGCTCTGATTTCGATTCTGACCGAGCCGAAGAACGCCCTGGTCAAGCAGTACAAGCGCCTGTTCGAGCTTGAAGGAGTCGAGCTTGAATTCTCCGACGGCGCGCTCAAGGTCATCGCGAAGAAGGCCATCGAACGCAAAACCGGAGCCCGCGGCCTGCGCTCCATCCTCGAAAACCTGCTTCTCGACACGATGTTCGAAATCCCGGACATGGACGACGTTGAGAAAGTCCGCGTCGAGGAAGATACCGTCGCGGAAAGCAAAAAGCCCGTCTTCGTCCACAGCGACAAGCGCAAGAAGAAGTCCGATAAAAAGGAAGAGACAACGGTCGCCTAGCGTTTCACCCGCGCCGTGCCTCCGCCTCTTTACCCTTTTGCCCGCGTTAATCTCGTATTATCATTTGGCATTGTATTCTTGTATCCGTGCGTCTTCCCGGAGGCCGCGCCAACCGCAGTATCTTTAACGGAAAGCATAACGTCATGTCCGACTCGAAACTCCTTCCCGATCCCGGCAAAAAGTACAGGCTGATAACACGAAGCGACATGGATGGACTGGTTTGCGGAGTCCTTCTCAAGGAGCTCGGGGTCATCGGCGACATCACGTTCGCCCACCCGAAAGACATGCAGGACGGGATCGTCGACGTTTCGGACAACGATATCACCACGAACCTGCCCTATGTCGAGGGCGTGTACATGGCCTTCGACCACCATGCGAGCGAGATGGAGCGCATCCACGGGCGCGCGCCCAATCATATTATCGACCCGGACGCGCCGTCGGCGGCGCGGGTCGTCTATGATTATTTCGGCGGCAAAGAAACGTTTCCGAACGTGACCGACGAAATGATGGCCGCCGTCGACAAGGCGGACGCCGCGCGTTTCACCAAGGAAGACATTCTGAACCCGCAGGGCTGGGAACTTCTGAGCTTTATCATGGACGCCCGCACGGGGCTCGGCCGTTTCCGTGACTTCAACATCTCAAATTACCAGTTGATGATGAAGCTGATCGATTTTTGCCGCACGCACAAGGATATCGAGGAAATCCTCGCTCTTCCCGACGTCAAGGAGCGAGTCGATCTCTATTTCGACCATCAGCTTCGCTTTCGCGAACAGATCGAGCGCTGCGCCAACGTTCACCGCAATCTCGTCGTTCTCGATCTGCGCCGGGAGGAGATCATCTGGGCGGGCAACCGCTTCATGGTGTACGCGCTCTTCCCGTCGTGCAACATTTCGTGTCACGTCATCTGGGGAAAGAACAAGCAGAACACGGTCTTCGCCGTCGGCAAATCGATCCTGAACCGCACGAGCAAAACGAATATCGGTAATTTCATGCTCGAATTTGGCGGTGGCGGCCACGAAGCCGCCGGAACGTGCCAGGTCGACAATCTCAAATCCGAGGAAACGCTCCAAACGCTTGTCAAGCAGATCGTTGCGGACGGCCTGAACTTCTCCTGAACCGATCCGGGACTATATCACCCCGTTATGACTTCGACCCGACCGGCCATCGTCTGGTTCCGCCAGGATCTCCGTCTCGCCGACAATCCGGCGCTGACCGCCGCCTCCCATAGCGGCAGGCCACTCGTATGCGCGTTCGTTCTCGACGATTCTCCCGGCAACCGGACTTCGGGAGGTGCGAGCCGGTGGTGGCTGCTCCACTCTCTCATCGCCCTCGCCGCAGATCTCGGCGATCTCGGCATGGCCCTGGTCCTGAGGAAAGGCCGGGCCGTCGATGAAATCACCCGCCTGATCGAGGAGACGAACGCGGCGGAAATACACTATTGCGATCGAATCGAACCCGGCGAACGAGAACTGGGCCGGGCGGTGGAAACGCTCGGAAGCAAGAGGGACATTGCGATACACCGCCACAACGGGCTGCTGCTTCATCCGCCCGGCACCATAGCGACCAAAGGCGGCGATCCCTATAAGGTCTTTACCCCGTTTTTCCGTGCCTGCCGGGACCGTGGCGATCCCGCCGCGCCCCTGCCTCGCCCCGACAGGCTGACGGCGTTCGGGAGGGACCTTCGCTCGTCAAGCATCGACAGTCTCGGGCTCATCTCCGGCTTCCCATGGTGGACGAAACTCGAAGCATACTGGGAGCCCGGCGAACGCGGCGCGCAGGAACGATTGCGGGATTTTCTCGACGGACCGATCGACGATTACGGAACGAACCGGGATTTTCCGGCCCGTGCCGGAACCTCCCGCCTGTCGCCGCATCTCCATTTCGGCGAAATTTCGCCCCGGCAGATCTGGCATGCCGCGGGTGACCGGAGCGAAACGTTTCTTCGCGAGATCGGCTGGCGGGAATTCTGCCACCATTTGCTGGCGGCGTTCCCCGACCTGCCCGAACGTCCGATGCAGGCGCAATTCTCCGCGTTTCCCTGGAACCCCGATTCGGGCGCTCTGCACGTCTGGAAAAAAGGCCGGACCGGCTACCCGATCGTCGATGCCGGCATGCGGGAATTGTGGGCGACCGGCTGGATGCACAACCGGGTCCGGATGATCGTCGGCTCGTTTCTCGTCAAACATCTGCGCCTGCCATGGCAGGAGGGCGAGCGGTGGTTTTGGGACACGCTCGTCGATGCGGATCTTGCCAACAATGCGGGCGGCTGGCAGTGGATCGCCGGGTGCGGCGCGGACGCAGCGCCTTATTTCCGGATTTTCAACCCGATGACCCAAGGCGAAAAGTTCGATCCCGGCGGCGACTACGTCCGCCGTTACGTTCCCGAACTCGCCCGGCTTCCGGACAAATTCATCCATGCCCCGTGGACCGCACCGCCGGGTGTCCTGTCGAATGCGGGCGTAACGCTCGGTGAGACGTACCCGAACCCGATCGTCGACCATCGGGAAGCGCGCGCGGCAGCGCTCAAAGCCTTTGAGGAAATGCGCGGCCGGGGCTAAACTGGGCCCTATGAGAGCCCCGCCCCTTCGCCCTGGCGACACCATCGGTATCATGGCCCCTTCAAGCTATGTGGAGCGTGACGACATCGCGGCCGCGCAAGCCATCGCCGAGCAGGCAGGTTACCGGATATGGGTCCATCCTCAGACCTACGCCCGAAAGGGCCAGTCCGCCGGAACGCACGAGGAAAAGCTCGCCGCCCTCCACGAGCTTTGGGCCGACGACAGCATCCGGGCCGTCTGGGCCGCAGGCGGCGGCAACCGCTCGCTGCATCTGGTCGACCGTATCTATTACAAGCTCGTCGCGACCCGCCCGAAACATCTGATCGGTTTCAGCGACGTAACCGCCCTTCTCAACGCGATCACGGCGAAAACGAATCTTGTCACATGGCACGGCCCGGTTTTCCGGATGCTGCCGACCTGTGAGGAGTGGCCCGTCTTTCAGCGCCTTGTCGCGGGCGAAGCCGCCGAGATGGATATGAGCAGCGCCCGGGTCCTGCGGACGGGGGAAGCGCGCGGCCGCCTTATCGGCGGAAACCTTGCCGTTTTTCAATATCTCGTCGGCACGCCCTTTTTGCCCGACCTCGGCGGCGCGATCCTGTTTCTTGAGGATTGCAACGAGGAACTGAGCCGTATCGACCGGATGTTCCTGCATCTGCGGTGGTCCGGCGCCCTTCAGCGTATATCCGGCCTGATGCTCGGCTCTTTCGAACCGGTGCGAGACACCGGGCGACCGTTTGGATTCACCCTTCAGGACATCGTCGAGGAACATACGCGCGGCCTCGACATCCCGATTGTCATGAACGCCCCCTTCGGACACGCCAAGCGTCTTTTCCCGCTGCCGGTCGGGGGCGTTGCATGCCTCATTGCGGCGAACCCGCCCGCCTTTCACGTTTTGCCTGCCTAGAACCGGACCGTTTACGCTTCTTCCGCCCCGTCTGAATTTCGTATTTCTTTAACAAATCGTTTACAGTTCAGGAGTATCGTGAATGTGCGTAATACAGGGTTAAAGAAAAATAAAAATGGCTGGTATCCTAAAAAAACTTGAGCAAATCGAACGGGATGGATTTCTCGCCGAAGGCGAAAACTTCATATACAGCTACAGTTCGAACAGCGGGCGCCTTTTCGTAACAAGCAAGGACGGCAAGTACGATGCGTCATTCGCTCCCCCTTACAAGGGGGTCGATCAAGCCGAAGAATTCGCCCGGGCTTTTGAAAAGTCCGCCCAGATAAAGGCCCTTCGGATGAGCGGCAACGATACAGTGCGAATTACGGACCTCGTCGACAACCGAAACACGCCCTATCCTGCAATCCCGGAACGCGATGTTCCTTTGATGTTCGACCAGATCGGCCAGCTTGCGCGCATGAGCCAAATGATTGACAAGATGGACTTTATTCATTTCGCGCAGGAACTTGCGACCGGACACCCCCTCAAGGGGATTGACATTTCAGAAGATGATCGCGGCAATCTGTGCTTTTCCTGCGCAACCGTGCTCCGCATGCACGAAGACGGGATTAACGCATCCGGCGAGACTCCTCTTGCGATGCTCGAGAACGTCTCGGCCGAACTCAAGGAAGTTCAACGTTTGTCCGCGGAATTCATGCGGGTCACCTACCCGCCCTTGATTGAAGGACCTGCCGGTACGCTGGAAACGCTTGCGGCCTCGATCAGGACCGTCGATCCCTCACTGTCCCTCAACGCCGACGTATCCTACCGGCAAACCCTCGACGTGCCTCTTGGCGCGCTTACGGAACGCGGCAGGTACCGCCTCGGCGGTTAGCATCTCCATTTGCATTTGCAATGATTCGCAAAACGATGCAAGTTTGCGTTCATGGTAAACGCGCCTTCGACCCTGCAGCAACCCGGCAAGCGGCACGCTCCCGCGCCGTCCCTCCTCGACATTATGAAGAGTGACTACCGGCGCTATTGCGGCGAGCGCAGCAAGAATCCGTTCTACTCCTCCGTTCTGCGCCTCTCCCTGTCGCTCGGCGCGCGTCTTCAGGACGGCAAGATCGATCTCGACGACATCGCCTCGGCCATCCGGGCGCTCGGACGGGAGGGGCTTGTACGCCGGGGCGAAGGCCTTGCAGCCTACCTCGCCCCGTGCGAGCGAAGCGACAACCTTGCCTCCATCGAGCGGCTCGTGCGCGCTCTTGCCGAACGCGAAGGACGGAAGGCAACCTTCGACGAGTTCAACGAAGCGGTCGGGAAGGTCTATTACGGATTTGTCTTCACCGCCCACCCGACCTTCACGATGACGCGCAATTTAACTCGTGCGCTCGCCGGATATGCGGCGATGCCCGCGGGCAGGGATAATGCGCGCCGTCCGGTCGACGAATTGTTCGCGTCAGCGGAAGACCCGTTCACACCGCCAACACTGCACGACGAAGCGGCGTTTTCGCTCGAGGCAATCGACAATCTGCACCATAGTCTCGACGCGCTTTACCAGGCTGCCTTCAAGGTGGCGGAAGAGAACTACCCGAACCGGTGGACCGAACTGCGCCCGCGCTTTTTCACGATCGCCACATGGGTGGGCTTTGACCTCGATGGTCGGAACGATATTAATTGGACCGCAACGTTTGCCGCCAAGCTGATGCTGCAAATCCGGCAGATTGAATCCGTCCGTGACCGGATTACCGAGCTTGTCGGTTGCGATTCGGCGCAGTGTGAAGTCTTCCGACCCGTTCTTCGCCGCATCGAACGTTCCCTTGTGCCTCTGCGCGCGCATTACGCATTTTTCGATTCCTACGATCCGGCGTCAGACCCCGGTCATGCCCGGCTTCAACGAGCCTCCAGGGACCTCGTCGCTTCCGGGGAAGCCCGTATGCTGACCCCGCAGCCGCTGATCGACGGGATCCGGCTCATCCTCGAGGGCTCCAGCGATTCGGGCTTGCAGCGTAACCTGATGGTTCTCCTCGCCCGGCTCGAGAATTTCGGCCTGAGCCGCGCGCATGTGCATTTCCGAATCAATGCGGCGCAAATTCACAACGCGATCCGCAAGCACGTCGAACTCAGCACCCACCCGGCGGACCCCAGATTCCGTATGACCTACATGGACCGGCTGCTGAGGAAGTTCCGTAAATCAAAGGCCGGAAACATCCATTTCGGCAACATTCTTGAGGAAGAGGCATCAGCGATCCGGCTGTTCATGCTGATGCAGCAGGTGATCAAACACATCGACAGTTACACGCCGGTTCGGTTTCTGATCGCCGAAACGGAAAGCTCCTTTACGGTCATGGCGGCGCTCTATTACGCGCACCGGTTCGGTATTGCCGACAGGGTCGATATTTGTCCGCTTTTCGAAACAGAACGCGCCCTCCAGCGCGGCAGCAGGATCGTCGAACACCTCCTCGAAATCCCGGAGTTCCGGGACTATGTACGCAGCCGCGGGCGGCTGTGCCTCCAGACCGGATATTCCGATGCAGGTCGCTATATCGGCCAGACACCCGCCGCCGGGTCGATCGAACGGCTAAAGGAGCGCGTTCACAAGCTGTTCACGGATTACAAGATGAACGACGCGGCGCTCCTCTTTTTCGATACCCATGGCGAATCGACAGGACGCGGCGGACACCCCGATAATATGCACGCCCGAATGGCGTATGTCGCCTCGCCGCATTTCCTTGCCGACCTGCACCGGGACGGCATCTCCTATATCCAGGAAAGCAGCTTTCAGGGCGGCGACGGGTACGTCTTCTTCATGAACTCCGAAACGTCGCTCGCCGCGATAACCCGCATTCTCGAATTTTGGCTGGCACCGCCGATGACAGAGACCGACCGGTTTTACGATGACAAGCCGGGCGTCACCGAATTTCTTACGATCGTGAAGGAATTCCAGGACGAGCTCATGCAAAGCCCCGATTACGGCGCCCTGCTCTCGGCGTACGGGACCAATCTCATGCGCCTGACCGGCAGCCGCGCGGCAAAGCGTCAGTACGACTACAGCAAATCCGAGCCCAAGGACAGCTACGCCCGGGAATACCGGGCCATCCCGCACAACGCCATTCTCGCCCAGATGGGCGTTCTGGTGAACTCATTTTCCGGAATTGGACAGGCCATTCGAGCCGACCCCTCGTTTTTCGAGTCCATGATGGCGAATTCCGAACGGTTCCGGAATATCATGCGCCTTGTCCTGCGAGCGATGAGCAGGTCCAACCCGGATACAATGAAGGCCTACATCGACACGCTCGACCCGATGCTGTGGCTCATGCGGGAAGCGTGGACGAACGACCCGGTCCATGCGCAGAAATACGCCGCCGTTGCGGGAGTTCTGGAGCAGCTCAGTCCCGTCACTGAGATGAGCCGCGTTTTCCGGCGCATTTATGCTGACTTTACCGCCTTTTCCCAGACCGCAGGCGAGCGCCTCGCGGAACAGGAAGATGAGGAAGTCGAACTCGCCTGCCTCCATGCGCTCCGACTTTGCCTGATCCATCAGGTTTTCCTGCTGGCGATGGACATTCCGCATTACTCGCCGCAGCACGATATTTCACGGCGGCAACTGCTTCGTCACGTTTTCCGCCTCGATATTCCGCTCGCGGACCACGTCCTGCGCGAAATCTTTCCCGTCCATCCGGATGACGACAATCCTGTCGATTACGGCGAACGTTCCGACTACGGCAACGAGGAGAAAGAAACCTACGCCATGGAGCAGGAGCGGATTTTCGACCCGCTTCTGCGCCTCCACGCCCTTATCCAGGACGTCTCTGCGGCGGTCTCGCACCATGTCGGATTTACTGGCTGAGTCGCGCCTGTTAGCGGAACTTTTCTTCTCTTTCAACAGGAAACTTCACGTTCTTGAAATTCGAAGTTGATTTTTTTCGAATTCTTGCCTATATTCGTTTGCACAGCTTGAACGGATGGCTTACAAGAGCGGTTTTAGCTCCCGTAATTTTGATTCGCAGGGAGACATAAATGGCGTGCCGCAATATGGCCGGATATCAGGGCTGACAACTCTTCACCTCCAACAAACAGAGAGTTAGAGAATGGCTGATAACGATAATTTCGATTTCGTTGCTGGTGACTATGTCGTTTATCCCGCCCATGGCGTCGGGAAGATCGAAGGCGTTGAGACACAAAGTATTGCGGGTATGGAAGTCAGCCTGTATGCGATCAGCTTCGAGAAAGAACGCATGCGGCTCAAAATCCCGGTGATGAAGGCCAAAACGGCCGGTCTTCGCAAGCTGAGCTCCGCCGATCGCCTCAAGGATGCGCTGAAAACCCTGCAGGGCCGCGCCCGCGTGCGCCGCACGATGTGGAGCCGCCGCGCCCAGGAATACGAAACGAAGATCAATTCCGGCGACCCCGTCGCCATCGCCGAAGTTCTGCGCGATCTCAAGCGCAGCAACGACGACAGCGAGCAGTCCTACAGCGAACGCCAGATCTATCAGTCGGCGCTGGAACGCCTCGCCCGCGAGGTGGCCGCCGTCCGCGAGATCACCGAAACGCAGGCGACCGAGCAACTTGAAGAAATGCTCGGCCAGACGCAGCAAGCCGCCGCGTAAGACCGCACGTTTTCTCATACCACGATTCGGGAACCCCGGCCCTCGCGCCGGGGTTCCCATTTGGATTGAAAAATGTGCCGAACGAAATCAAAACCCATCCACCTGATATTTTTGTTATAATGAGGTGATTCTGGCAATCCTCGCCGGACTCGGGAACGGATCCCTTCACCCGAGAGTTTCCCGCAATCGGACTCATGAGAACGACAGACACGCGATTCGCTGTTCTTGGCGCCCCCCGAACCATTTGGGCCATCCCGGCGATACACGCCGACACGGCGCGTCTCGTCGCTCTCCACGATCAGCTCCTGCCGCTGGTCTCTCCCGGAGACCGGGTCGTCTATCTTGGCAATTACAGCGGGTACGGCGAAAATCCCGTTGAGACTCTCGATGAGCTGCTGACCTTCCGTCGGCTTGTTTTGTCGATCCCGGGCATGATGTGCGAGGATGTCGTCTATCTGCGCGGCGCGCAGGAGGAGATGCTTCAAAAGCTTCTTCAGCTCCAGTTCGCGCCCGATCCCACGAACGTTTTGCTCTGGATGCTTGGCAAGGGGCTCGCGCCGACACTCAAAGCTTACGGGATTTGCCCGCATGACGGGGTCATGGCCGCGCGAGAAGGGGTGATGTCGCTGACCCGCTGGACCGGCGAGATTCGGCGGAAAGTGCGCTCCCATGCCGGGCACGAGACCTTTACCACCCACCTGCGGCGGGCGGCTTTTACGCTCCGGGATCGTCCCTGCCCGCTTCTTTTCGTCCATGCGGGAATCGACCCGGAAAGAGCGCTCGACGATCAGGGCGACCGTTTCTGGTGGGCCGGACAGCGATTCGGGGACATCTCCGAGCGTTACGATCCGTTCGAGAAAATCATACGCGGGTATGATCCGCGCCACGCCGGCCTCCATATTAACTGTGTAACCGCCACTATCGACGGAGGCTGCGGGTTCGGAGGCCCCCTGCTCGCCGCGCGCCTTTCACCGCAAGGTGATATGGAGGACTTGCTTGAAGCCTGAATTGCACTAGATAACGTTTTTTCGATCTCTTTCCGAGCCGCGCCGGGAACTTTTTGTTCCCGTGACGGTATGTGTTATCGAAGGCGATTGTAACAAACCTGTTACTGTACAGGTCAATTTCGCCATACTATAAACGCAAAGATACAGTACTGTCTTTGTACGGTTTCACAGAATCGGGGACAACATGAGCCATATAGACGATCCGTACACGCAAAAGGCTAATCTCGCCTATATCCGCAACTCAATGAGCGAGCCCATTCTCGAGCGGGAACACGAGAGGAATCTCGCGATTCGCTGGCGGGAACATGGCGACGAGCGAGCCCTTCACGAACTGGTGCGCGCCTATACGCGCCTCGTCGTCGCGATGGCTTCCAAATTCCGTAATTACGGTCTCCCTATGGGCGACCTGATCCAGGAGGGCAATGTCGGCCTTATGCAGGCTGCGAATCGCTTCGAGCCCGAGCGCGAGGTTCGCTTTTCGACCTACGCGTCGTGGTGGATCCGCTCCTCGATCCAGGATTACATCCTGCGCAACTGGTCGATCGTCAGGACCGGAACGACGGCAGCGCAGAAATCCCTGTTTTTCAACCTTCGGCGCCTGCGCGCAAAAATCGAGGGGAAAAACGAAGGCGAAGGGCTTGGCGACGCCGGGCGCCGGAAGATTGCCGAAGAGCTCGGCGTGAATCTGAAGGACGTCGAGGACATGGAGATGCGCATGGCCGCCAACGACCAGTCACTCAACGCCCGCATTCGGGATGACGGCGAAGACGAATGGCAGACCTTCCTTGCCGACGAACGTCCCGACCCCGAAGACATCGCCATCGCGCTCAAGGATTCGAAAACGCGTTCCCAGTGGCTCGAACAGGCGCTCGGCGAGTTGACCGATCGCGAACAGACGATCATTCGCGAACGGCATCTCGGCCTTGAGACCGTGACGCTCGAAGATCTCGGCAAGCAGCTCGGCGTCAGCAAGGAGCGCGTCCGTCAGCTCGAGGCGCGTGCAATGGACAAGCTCAAGGTCTCCATCGGGTCCCGCGCGGGAGACATGCGCGAGTTGTTGTTCCTCGAAGGATAGGACGACGGAAGAACGATCCTGAAACTTTTCCAATCCCCACTCAGGGGCCCTTCACGGGCCCCTTTTTCTTGCGGCGGCTTTATTGAACCACGATTTTATAGGCACGCCCGGGAACGACCCGCTCGCTGGCGGACAGGGCGTTCAGGACGCGGAAACGCTCTTCCTTTAGATCGTCGAACGGCATCCGGGCCGCGAGGGACGATACCGTGTCGCCCGCGCCGGCCGTAACGATGTCGATCTTCCACGGACGAATCGTCCGCTTCTCCTCGTCGCTCAGCTTGCGGAAGCTGTAGGTCGTGCGCTTGAGATCCTCGACGAGACCGCCGGATGCGCCGCGCGGAATCGCCATCTGAAGACGGAAGAACCGGTTTGGCGACCACTGGATCGCAACGATTCGCAACGTCATGGGCCGCCCGTTGACCGTTGCGTCGAATGCGGCGGTCGCGGCGGGCAGGCCGTTGATAAGGACCTGCTCGGCCGCATCGAGACTTTCCCCCTGCATCCAGACCTGCTGCATGTAGGTCAGCGGCTCCATCGCGCTTGGCGTTTGCGCGGCGTCGAAGACGATGACGGCACCGCCGTCGCTGACCGCCACGACCTGATCGGGCTGGTTGACGAGCCGGAAGCCGCGCGGAACCGAGAAGGTAAATCCCATGGCCGGATGGTAGAACGTCTGACCCCGGATAAAGCCGTGCCGCTCGCTGTCCCCGTAAACGATCCCGTCGATCGTTTGCAGATATTCCTCCCGGCGAATCAGCCTCTCGTTATCCGGATAGGCGCGGGCGGCGTCCACGACTTCGGCGATTCGATCGCTCGTCTGCGGGTGGGTCGAGAAATAGTTGAAGGGCATCGGCTGATCGGTCCCCGACAGACGGGCCTCAAAGGCCGTGTACTGATCGAGGTTTGCGAGGAAGGAGGCCATGGCCTCCGGCTCGTACCCGGCGTTGTAAAGGTAGCGGAGACCGAGATCGTCCGCCTGATGCTCCTGCCCGCGCGAATAGGATTTGATGTAAAGGTCGGAGCCGATCCCGGCTGCCTGCGCAACCGTATTGCTGTCCGTCGCAGCGGCGAGGATCCCCGCGCCAAGCGTGGTAAGGACGCCGCGCGAGTAGCGCTCGGCGGAGTGGCGGCCTGTGATGTGGCCGATCTCGTGCCCGAGAACGGCGGCAAGCTCGGCCTCGCTGTTCGCCTGCTGCAGGAGGCCGCGCGAGATATAGACGTATCCGCCGGGAAGCGCAAAAGCGTTGACCATGGGCGTATCAAGGACGGTAAACGTATAGTCCACATCGCCGCGCTCGGTGTTCCTCGCCACCCGCTCGCCCACCGACCGGACGTAGGAGGTCACAGCCGGATTGTCGTACGCGCCGAAAAGCTGGATGATCTTCGCGTGCTCCTGCGCGCCGACCGCGACTTCCTGCTGGGGCGACATGAACGCCGTGAACTGCTTTTCCCCGGTCGCGGGGTTCAAAGTGCAGGCGGAAAGCCCCATAACCGCCGCACCGATCAGAAAAAACTTGCCAAACAAACGCATGCCGTGCCTCTCATAGTGTCTATGACGAAAAGAATATTATTCCTTTGCGTGTTCATCTCCAGTCTTTTCCCCTTTTTAGTGCGGGCGGAAGGCGGAAATACGGCAGACGTTTTTCCGGACCTGCGGCTCGCGAGCACGACGCATGTCGAGCGAGCGATCGCGCCGACGATTCTCGAACTCAAGGACGAACGTTTCGTCTATCTGACCGGGCTGGATTTCCCCGATTACAATGCCTACGATCCCGGCCCGCTTGCCGTCGAAGCGCTGGACGCGCTCAAGGAAGCGTTCGAGGGCAAAAAGGTCCGTTTCTATCAGACCCGCGACCGGGACCGGGGCCGCACGAACCGCATGGGGCACGAGCTCGGCCACATCGAACGCGCCGACGACGGTCTGTGGGCGCAAGGAATGCTTCTGGAAAAAGGGCTCGCGCGGGTGCGCACATCTCCGCGCAATCCCGAAATGGCGGCGGCGATGCTGGTGCTGGAGGCGAAAGCCCGCGAAGCCGGAGCGGGCCTGTGGGCGGACGGCGACTACGCCCTCCTGACACCGGAAACCGCGCTCGACGCCCGCCCGGGGTTCCAGATCGTGGAAGGAACCGTCCGGAGCGTTGCCATCGTCCGCAACAGGATTTTCCTGAATTTCGGCGCCGACTGGAAAACCGACTTCACCGTCGCTATCGAGGCCGGCGACCGGCGGGCCTTTTCCCGTTCCGGTCTCGATCCGCTGCAATGGAACGGCAGGCGACTGCGCATTCGCGGCTGGCTTGAAGAATGGAACGGTCCCTGCATCAAGGCCGACCACCCCGGGCAGTTCGAGTTTCCGGATACGCCCGCCCCCGCAAGCGATACGAGCGCCCCATGAGAACGACACCCCTGATTCCGCTGTTTCCGGAAATTACCCCCTACTCCACCGGCTTTCTCGCCGTCGGCGCGCCACACCAGATCTACTGGGAGCAAAGCGGCAATCCCTACGGCGTTCCGGTCGTCCTGCTCCATGGCGGCCCCGGCGCGGGGGCCACGCCCAAACACCGGCGCTTCTTCGATCCCGATCACTACCGAATCGTGATCTTCGACCAGCGCGGAGCGGGGCGTTCCACACCACTCGGCGACGTGACGGACAACAGCCCCGCGCACCTCGTGGCCGACATGGAAGCGCTGCGTGAACGGCTTGGTATCGAACGCTGGCACGTTTTCGGCGGCTCATGGGGATCGACGCTGGCGCTTGCCTATGCAACGGCTTATCCTGACCGCTGCCTGAGCCTGATCCTGCGCGGAATCTTCCTGTTCGAGAAGCCTGAGATCGACTGGTTTCTCACCGATATGGGCGCAATTTTCCCCGAGGCGTGGGACCAGTTCCGGGCGCACATCCCCGAGGAAGAAGCAAACGACCTGCTCACAGCCTACCACCGGCGGCTCTTTTCGGACGACCCCGCAACGCGCCTCAACGCCGCTCTTCACTGGGCGCTGTACGAAGGCGCCTGTTCGGCGCTTTTCCCCAACTACGAGACCATCTCGACCGACGAGCAACGACAGCGGGCGGTTGCGCTCGCCCGGATCGAAGCGCATTACTTCCTCCACCACGCGTTTGCGCCGGAGAACAGCCTGCTGAAAAAACTCGACCGAATCCGCTCCATTCCGGCCACCATTGTTCAGGGGCGATATGATGTTATATGTCCTATGCGGACAGCGTATCGACTGCACGCGCTCTGGCCCGAGGCCGATTTCGTCGTCGTGCCCGATGCGGGCCACTCCGCTCTTGATCCGCCGCTGCGTTCGCGTTTAATTGAAGCGACTGAAAATCTGAAGACAATCGCCTGAGCGGTTTTTCTGACAATCATCCGGTTACCAGAGTTACGAGGGAGACAACCACATGGACTACACATCAATCACCGATATGGATCTCGGAGGCAAGGTCGTGCTGCTCCGGGGCGACCTGAACGTTCCCGCCAAAGACGGCACGGTTACGGATACGACCCGGATCGACCGCCTGAAACGCACCGTCGACTATCTGATCGACAAGGGCGCGAAAACTCTCGTTCTCTCTCACTTCGGGCGTCCAAAGGGCGAGCGCAACATGGAGTACTCGCTGAATTTCCTCGCCCCGGTCCTCGAGTCGCAATGGGGCTGCAAGGTTCAGTTCGCGGACGACTGCATCGGCGAGTCGGCCAAAAGCCTCGCCGGGCGACTGCAACCCGGTCAGGTCGGCCTTCTTGAAAACGTACGCTTCCACAAGGGCGAAGAGAAAAACGATCCCGACTTCACCCGGCAGCTTGCCGACATCGGCGATATTTTCGTCAACGACGCCTTTTCCGCCGCGCACCGGGCTCACGCCTCGACCGAGGGACTCGCGCATATTCTCCCGTCCGCGGCCGGTTTCCTGATGGAGGCGGAGGTCAGCGCCCTGACGAAAGCGCTTGAAGCCCCGAAAAAGCCGGTTGTCGCGGTCGTCGGCGGTGCCAAGATCTCCACGAAGCTGAGCGTTCTGGACAACCTCGTCAAGAAAGTCGACTTCCTTGTTCTTGGCGGCGGCATGGCCAACACCTTCATGTTCGCGCAAGGAATCGAGGTCGGCAAGTCGCTCTGCGAAAAGGACATGGCCGAAGAAGCCCGCAAGATCATGAAAACCGCCGAGTCGGCCGGATGCCGGATCGTGCTGCCCATCGACCGCGTCATCGTCTCCGAATTCCGCGAGAACGCCCCGTTCGAGGTGGTTGCCAGCGAAACGATGCCCGAAGACAAAGAATCGATCGATGTCGGACCGGAAACGATCCGCAATATCGGCGAGATTCTCGAGAGCGCGAAGACGGTTCTCTGGAACGGCCCTCTCGGCGTGTTCGAAATGAAGCCGTTCGACCGCGGCACGAACGAAGTGGCCCGCAAGGTCGCCGAACTGACGTCCGAAGGCAGGCTCCTGTCCGTCGCGGGCGGCGGCGACACGGTGTCGGCGCTGGAGAATGCCGGAGTCGTCGAGAAGTTCAGCTACGTCTCAACCGCGGGCGGCGCATTTCTCGAGTGGCTTGAAGGCAAGGAGTTGCCGGGCGTGGCGGCCCTGGCAAAAGCGCGCAAGGCAGCGTAAACCGGCCTGTTTCGATTAATGCAGATTCCGGGAGTTGCGGAGTATTCGCTCCGCAACTTCTTTTTTTACCCGGTCGAAATAGTCGAGAGCGCGGGAGATATCCCGTTTGTCGGCGATTCGAGTCGCCTTGCGGATCCGCTGGGTCAGCAGGTACATGGCCAGATAATCCGCCTTTTCAATGTCAAGCGCCCGGCACGCGACCGCAAGCCCCTGACCGCGCTTCTGGCGTAGCACTTCGATCACCGTATCCACATCCAGGCGGGCGAAGCAGGAGAACTGGGCGACAAAGGCCGGAAAACGCCCCTCTCTCAATGTGCCTAGCATCAAGGTCACGTCCAGAAACCCGCTGCGCTGCGCCGCTATCGCAGTCTGAACGTCTCTCCCGCTTGGCATGCAGAAGACTTCCGGGTTTTGGACGTCCGTAAGATCGGAAACCGCCTCGTCGATCGCCTCGCTGACAATGCTCGCGACCTCGGGGAAGCGGTCAACAATCCGCGCCTGAAGCTCCTGTCCGACAGCGCGGTAGATTTTTTCTGCAATAGCGCGACAAAATTCCTCGCGCGCGATCAGGGCACGGGCAATTTCCTCTGACTCGACGGCCAGATTACCGATAACCTCCACGGCATAGTCTGTGATACGAACGTCACGATTTCCCATCAGGCAAAGAAGTGTCCCGGGCTCCCGCGTATCCGCCAGCACGTCTACGACATGTCCGGTCAAGTCCCGGCGGCGGGCGACTGCGCGCCAGTAATCCGGCCCCCTGGCCTGAATGATGTAGCTCAGATCGAGCTCGTTCAAAACCGGACTGTGCATGAGAACGGCTTCGGCGACTTCGATTTCATCGTTAGCGAGTTGCAAAATGAGGCGAAGGGGGACCCGCTCGTTACAAGAAAGTTGCTCGGCCAGCGCCCGTTTCAGATCGCGCTCTGCCTGCCGGATAAGGCTCCCGAGCACGTCGCAGATCAATTCGGTTTCCCGCTGGTTGAGATCACTCTGGAAAAGATCGAGAACGACCAAAGCGAGTTCCTTACGCGCTGGCTCTCGTCGATCCTTAGCGAGTTCATAGAGTCTATGAGTGTCGTACAACCGCACCAGAAGAGGTGTAACGGCCGACGTGCCCCGGTCGAGCATGTTCTTTGCCCCCACTCGCCGCGAATCATTATGTCGTTCGTTTATGCGGCGACCTGTTTAGACTTATAACCCTGTATATAGAAAAATACTTTAGGAATTATTAACATAACCTAAAATTCCACAGAACCGGTTTTCAAAAGATTTATTAACGGTTTCGTGTTAGACTGGAAACTGAATTTCAGAAATTAAAACGAATGGGGTCAAAATGGTAGGACCAGTAGGTGGCTTTCAGCCCTATCCGCTCTCCAACCCGAATCAGGCCGTTAGCGGCGAGCAGCAGCAGGTTCGTTCGCGGCAGGAGCAACCGGCACCGTCCGAAGGCGTTAAAAAGCAGGACAACACGCCGCCGACGAGCGTAGCGAAGGCCGAAGCGGAACGCGCCAGCGCGCAGGAACGCGAGTCCGAACGCACCGCCCCCGCCCCGCAACCGGACCGGAGCGAACAACGCGCCCGCGGCAGCGTCGTGGATATTACGGTTTAGAGCACTTTCCTATTAGATTGACCCGTCCAACGCCACCCACCCACTCGGCTAATTGCTTTGGCTTCGCCGAACCAAAGCCTCATTGCCCTCCCCCAAGCGGAGGAGGGTTGGGTGGGGGTGAGTCAAGACGGGACTTCAGAGAAACGCCACCTCGTTAAAGCTACGCAGCTTCCGGCTGTGCAAGCGATCGGGGCCGATGTCCCGCAGAAGGGCCATCGCAAGCAGCCCGATTTGCAAGTGCTGCTCCACCCGCTCGCGATAAAACGCGTCGGCCATTCCGGGCAGCTTTAGTTGCCCGTGCAGCGGCTTGTCCGACACGCACAGGAGAGTCCCGTAGGGAACACGGAAGCGGAACCCGTTCGCCGCAATCGTCCCGGACTCCATGTCCAGCGCGATAGCGCGACTTTGCGAGAAGCGCTGGGTCTGGTGCTTGGGCGGGCGAAGTTCCCAGTTTCGGTCGTCGATCGTGGCCACAGTTCCGGTTCGCATGATTTTCTTGAGATCGTAGCCCTGATAGCCAGTTACCATCGAAACCGCCTTTTCGAGGGCCAGCTGGATTTCAGAAAGCGCCGGGATCGGGATGCTCGGGTGGAGGTCGTGATACATTACGTTGTCCTGCCGCAGATATCCGTGTGCAAGAACATAGTCACCGAGTCCCTGGGAGTTTCGAAGACCCGCGCAGTGGCCGAGCATCAACCACGCATGCGGTCGCAGGACAGCCACGTGGTCGGTAATGGTCTTGGCATTCGAGGGGCCGACCCCGATATTGATCATCGTGATCCCCGTCCCGTCCGGCCGCTTGAGGTGATAAGCGGGCATCTGGGGCTGGCGCCGCATAACAACCCCCTCTTCGTCGTCGGCGGAATTTCCGGTGTTCCGGTTGATCGTCACCCGGTTTCCCGGCTCGACAAAGGCGCTGTACTGGCTGCGCTCCGCTTTGAGATCCGGGTTGTCGGTCGGAGACATGATGTCCCGGCAGATCTTGATGAATTCATCGATGTAAAACTGGTAGTTCGTAAAGATAACAAAATTCTGGAAATGGCCGGCGCTCGAGCCGCAATAATGCTTAAGCCTCATCAGGCTCAGATCCACCCGCGGCGCGGAAAACAGCGCCAGCGGCTGCGACACCCCCGGAGGAGAGACGAACGAACCGTTCGCAACGGAATCGTCCATGAAATCGAGCAACGGCACATCGAAGATATCCGGCACTGTGCTGATCCGCTCCGGCTCGAGTTCCTTTTCAGGATAATAATCTTCGCCGAGAGCAAAATGAATCGGAATTGGCGTATCGCTGAGTCCGATCTCGACCGGCTCGCCATGATTGAGAATCAGCAGACGCATCATCTCCATGTAGTAATGGTCGAAGATATCCGGCGCCGTGAGGGTCGTGCTGTAAACGCCAGGCTTCGGTACAAAGCCGAAGGACAGCCGCGTATCGGCACGGTTGGCGTTATGGGCCGTTATCCGGATTTGGGGATAGTGCGCACTGACCCGGTTTTCCTTGAGCTCCCCGTGCGCAAACTCACCGTATTTACGCTGAAGGTAGCCGACATTATGGTCGTAAATCTCGCGGATTGCGGCAAGCGCTTCGGCGGGATCGGTAAAATGGCGGGGCTTGAACTTCTTTGGTTTCTCGCTCATCGCGCCATTTTGACTGCTTTTTCCGCAATCAGCAACGCTTACGTCGGTCGGCGCGTTGTAGACCGCCAGTTATTTCCTTGCCGCCTGAGCAGCCTTGACGAGGTCCCTTACAACGCCAGGGTCTGCAAGCGTCGTCAGGTCACCGAGGCTGTCATATTCACCCGCCGCGATTTTGCGCAGGATACGCCGCATGATCTTCCCGGAGCGGGTTTTGGGCAGGCCCGAGGCCCATTGAATGCGGTCGAGCGTAGCGATCGGACCGATCACACGCCGGACGGTGGCGACGATCTCCTCCCGCAGCTTCACGCTCGGGTAAACGCCCTCCCGCAAGGTGACGTAGGCATAGATGCCCTGCCCCTTGAGCTCGTGCGGAAAGCCGACCACGGCTGATTCCGAAACGTCCGGGTGCTCGTCGACAGCGCTTTCGATTTCCGCCGTACCAAGCCTGTGGCCGGAAACATTAATGACATCGTCGACACGGCCCGTGATCCAGTAATAGCCGTCTTCGTCCCGGCGCGCGCCGTCGCCCGTGAAATAGTAGCCGGGAAAGGTGATGAAATAGGTGAATATGAACCGGTTGTGGTCTCGGTAGACGCTGCGCATCTGGCCGGGCCAGCTATCCCTTATGCAGAGATTACCCTGACACGCGCCTTTGAGCTCGTTGCCCTCGTTATCGACGATAACCGGCTGCACGCCGAAGAAAGGTAATGTCGCCGATCCGGGCTTGAGGTCGAACGCGGGCAACGGCGTAATGCAGTGTCCGCCGGTTTCCGTCTGCCACCATGTGTCGATGACCGGACAACGGCTGTCGCCGACGATGTCGTGATACCATATCCAGGCTTCGAGATTGATCGGCTCGCCGACGGTGCCGAGCAGACGCAGGGAAGAACGGTCCGTTTTCTTCACGAAGTCGTCTCCGGCCCGCAGCAGGGAGCGAATCGCGGTCGGGGCCGTATAGAAAATATTGACCTTGTGCTTTTCGACGACCTGCCAGAACCGCGACCAGTCCGGGTAGTTCGGCACGCCCTCGAAAACAAGACTCGTCGCGCCGTTGGCGAGGGGACCGTAGACGATATAGGAATGCCCCGTCACCCAGCCGACATCGGCCGTGCACCAGTAGACCTCGCCTTCGCGGTAATCGAACACGACATCGTGCGTCAGAGACGTATAAACCATATAGCCGCCCGTCGTGTGCAGGACCCCCTTGGGCTTGCCGGTGGAGCCGCTCGTATAGAGGATGAACAGCGGGTCTTCGGCATTCATCTCCTCGCAGGGGCAGTCCTCGCCCTGTTTCTCGACGATCTCGTGCCACCACACATCCCGCCCTTCCGTCCAGCCGGTCGCGGTGCCCGTGTGCCGGAGCGTCAGGACCGTATGCACGTCAGGACACTCGGCCAGCGCCTCGTCGACATTGGCTTTGAGCGGTACGGCCTTCGGCCCGCGCAATCCCTCGTCGGCCGTGATGACGGCATGCGATTCGCAGTCGATGATCCGGTCGCGCAGCGACCCCGGCGAAAATCCGCCGAAGACCACGGAATGAATCGCCCCGATCCGCGCACAGGCCAGCATGGCATACACCGCCTCGGGAATCATCGGCATATAGATCGTCACCCGGTCGCCCTTCCCGACGCCGCGCTCTTTCAGGGCGTTCGCGAGTTTGCAGACCCGGGTTTTCAGCTCGCCGTAGGTAATATGTCCGTCCGTATCCGGCTCGTTCCCCTCGAAGATCAGCGCCGTCCGGTCCGCGCGCTCCGGCAGATGACGGTCGACGCAGTTGTAACAAGCGTTCAACGTGCCGTCCTCGTACCAGCGAATATAAAAGTCGTCCTGGGCGAAGGATGTATTCTTGATTACCGACGGTTTTTTGAACCACGCAATACGCTCCGCCATGTCCGCCCAGAATCCTTCCGGATCCTCGACGGAACGCGCGTACAGGGCGTCGTACCTCTCGCGGGAAATTTTGGCACTGGCGCGCGTTTCCGCGGAGGGCCGGAACAGGTCTGCCGGATTGTTCATATCTCTGGCTCCATTATTCTTTCGGGGCTTGACTGCGATCCCATATCGCCGGTCACGTTAAGACAGGCGGCAAAGGAAGGCAAGTCGCGGACATGATCCGCCCCGTCGCCCCCTATAGCCCGACGAGCGCCCGGGCGTATTCTTTCGGGTGGAACGGCTGAAGGTCCTCGATCCCCTCCCCGACGCCGACGGCGTAGATCGGCAATTTGAATTGATCCGCAAGACTGACAACGACGCCCCCGCGCGCCGAGCCGTCCAGCTTCGTGACGACGAGCCCCGTAACGTCGAGCATGTCGCGGTAAACCTCGACCTGCGAATGCGCGTTCTGGCCGGTCGTGGCGTCGAGGACGAGCAGAACTTCGTGCGGCGCGGTCTCGTCGCGCTTTTTGAGAACCCGGACGATCTTTTGCAATTCGGCCATCAGGTTCGCCTTGTTGTGCAGACGGCCGGCCGTATCGATCATCAGAATGTCGGCCCCCTCCTCCACCGCCTTTTCGTACGACTCAAAAGCGACGGCGGCCGCGTCCGCCCCGACCTGCTTCGCGACCAGCGGGCAATGCGCCCGCTCCGACCATATCTGGAGCTGCTCGATCGCCGCGGCCCGGAAGGTATCGCCTGCACCGATCACAAGCTTCTTCTTTCGGTTCACGTGGTATTGCCAGGCAAGCTTTCCGATGGTCGTCGTCTTGCCGACGCCGTTAACGCCCGCGACGAGAATAACGAACGGTTTCGGCGCGTCAGGGATCGTCAGTTCGCCCGTCACCGGCTCGAGAATCTTCGCGATGGAATCCGCAAGCGCTTCGCGCACCTCCTGCTCGCCGATCTCCTTGCCGAAACGCCCCTGCGCAAAATCGGCGACGACCCGGGCCGCCGTACGCGGGCCGAGATCAGCGCCAATCAACAGCTCTTCGAGCTGTTCGAGCGTCGCATCGTCGAGCTTCCTCTTGGTGATGAGATCGCCGATACCGTCACTGATCTTGCGCGTCGACTTCGACAACCCGCTCGAAAGACGTGAGAACCAGCCGCCCCCATCCTCTTCGGCGCGAGCTTCGCGTTGCACCTCAGCCTCACGGGCATCGGACAGCCGCGTATGAGCGGGAACTGGCGTCTCTGCGAGTTCCTCAAGAACACCCGACTCGGGGACTTCCCGGACATCATGCGCGAGGCTCGGCTCCTCCGCATCCGTCGGCGGCTCGATTTCCGGCTCGCGGGAAGGATGCAGGAGCTTGTCGTCGCGCTCTTCCTGCTCCTGTTCGGAGGCGTTTCTCTTCTTGCGCCAGAAAACCATGTCCGTTCCGATCCTGATTGCCGCTGTTCAAACTATAATTCATATAGGCGGGAATGCAAAAATATGTTACAGATCACCTTCACCGGCAATCATGGGTATTGTACAGGTATGAATTATCGCGTTTTTCTCGCAGGTATCTTTCTGGTCGCGTTTCTCTCTTGCCCGATCGCCCGGGCGGAGGCACTTTCCTCAATAGCCCTGAATTCTCCCATGCCAGTGACTTCATACACCAACACCTATGCCGAACCTTCACACTATCTTCCTCGACTCTTTTCCGATGGCTCGCTCGCGCTCGAGTACTACGCGTACAAACCCGGCTTGCCCCCCTCTGATAAAAAGCCTCCGCTTCTTCTGGCCTTGCACGGCGGCGGGCGGACCGGCGCGTCCATGATCGACAAGTGGCAAACGCTCGCGGACGCTGAAAGCGTCGTTATTATTGCGCCTACCGCAAAGGCAAATGCGTGGGCGTCAACCGATGTAATGCTGGATTATTTGGTTTCCCTTGCACGCCATGCCGTCGACGAATTCGGCGCTGATCCCGAGCGAGTGTACGTCTTCGGACACTCGTCCGGCGCTGTAACGGCATTGCATCTTGGCGCTTTCCGATCGCGCGCTTTCGCCGCTGTCGCCGTTCACGCGGGATCTGCGTATTTTAACGAAAAACCCTGCACACTGCGGCGAGGAGTTCCAATCATACTGATATCCGGTACAGATGACACCATTTTTACGAGAACGAAAGTCCGTGACACGGCGAAAGAGTTCGACGAAGCCGGTGCGACCGTAACGCATTACGAGATTGCCGGGCATACGCACTGGTATTACGACATCGCCGATTTTGTCAACGCCATTGCATGGCGAGACATGGAGAACCACCGGGCCGCTCCACCATCCCTCGCCGAAAGAGTTGCATCGCTCATTGCGTGCAGTATCCCGGGATACCGTTGAGAACATGGTTATCGGCCTTCATGACAACGGCGGCTCAGGGAGGAGACACGCTCGTACTCCTCCGGACTGTCGTAAGCAGCGTTGTTTGTGCGCATTTCCCGGAAGATATAGTCGGAATAGACCTTGATCCCGTCCTGAAGCCCGTGCTGGATTTCGGCGAAGCGCACTTCGACGTCGGGCCGCTCGACATAGTCACGCTCGAGAATCGAGATCATGACCGGCAAGTCCTTGCGCAGCTTGTCCGTATATTTTTTCACGGCAGCGATATTGATGCGGTGATGCCCGAGTTCATGCTCGTGGACGAGATCGAACTCGCACCGGTTCTTCTGCTTTTCCTTCGCGACAAAAATGGTCGTTGCGTAGAAAACCTCGATTTCGACCTTCCGGATGACCGGACACCAGTAGACGCCGTACCGGTCGATGTGCCGCCCTTCGAGCCTTATCTGGGAACTGATGCCGATCCCGCCGCGGGCGACGCCGCCGACCTGAAGGTCGTGGGAAGCCCAGACATGGTCCTCGTGTTCGCTTTTCCAGCGCGCGATCGCGTCCGCCGACTTGTTGGTAAGATATTTTCCGGAGCGCGTCAGATCGTAGGTGATCTCCGGCTGGATCACGCGCAAATCGATCTCCGTCTCAAAGTCCTTCACCCCGGCGCATGTTCCGCTTGCAGTCAGGATCAGAGCGGCATAGGGAGCGATAACAGGTAACCAGGCCATGATCGAAGCTCACCGATCAGTTGTCTTCTTACCAGCTATAGACGCACTTCCATAACATTTGCTTAATCGTCGGACACAATTCCGGCAAGCATCCCGCCGTCCACCGACACCGAACGGGCGGCAACGAGCATTCCCGGCTCGCAGGGTTTGTCGAGGCGCACCATTGCAAAATGCTCAGATCGCCCAATATTATCTTTTTCGACAATTACTTGCATCATTTTGTTAATGTGCGATCTCAAGAACGTCCGGAGCTGCCTATCCCCAAGTTCGCGCAGCCGCGCGGCGCGTTCCTTGCGCACCACCCCCGGAACCTGCGGCATTTTCGCCGCCGGTGTTCCGGGCCGCGCGGAATACGGGAAGACATGAAGAAAGGTAAGGTCGCACTCTTCCACGATATCGAGCGAGCGCTGGAACATCTCCTCGGTTTCCGTTGGAAACCCCGCGATGATGTCCGCCCCGAACGCCATGTCCGGGCGGTAACCGCGTGCACGGCGAACCATGTCGATGACGTCCTGCCGCAGATGGCGGCGTTTCATGCGCTTGAGAATCATGTCGTCCCCCGCTTGGAGAGAGAGATGCAGATGCGGCATCAGGCGAGGCTCGTCGGCAATCAGCTTCCAGAGATCGTCGTCGATCTCGACCGGGTCGAGCGAGGACAGTCGCAGGCGCGGCAGTTCCGGAACAATCGCCAGCATCCGGCGCACCATCTGGCCCAGCGTGGGTTTGCCGGGGAGGTCCGCGCCATAGGACGTGACGTCCACGCCCGTCAGAACGATCTCCTTGTAGCCTCTGGCCACCAGCCTGCGAACCTGATCGACGATCTCCCCCATGGGAACAGAGCGCGAATTGCCACGCCCGAAGGGAATGATGCAGAACGTACAGCGATGGTCGCAGCCGTTCTGGACCTGCAGGAAAGCACGCGCACGCCCTTCCATGCCATCGACCAGATGCCCGGCGGTTTCGCGCACGGACATAATATCGTTAACGCGAACTTTTTCCCCGGCAGCGTCGGGGCTCCAGCTCTCTTCCTTCAGCTTGAGGTCGTTGCCAATGACCTGATCGACCTCGGGCATGGAGGCGAACCCGTCGGGATCGATCTGCGCCGCGCAGCCGGTCACGATGATGCGGGCGTCCGGATTCTCCCGGCGAGCCTTGCGGATCGCCTGCCTTGCCTGCCGCTCGGCCTCCTTCGTAACCGCACATGTATTGAAAATGATCGCGTCCCTCAAACCCGCCTTTTCGGCATGGGCGCGCATGACTTCCGACTCGTAGGTATTGAGTCGACAGCCAAAGGTTACGATTTCCGGTTCTTTTTTGTCCACCATCTCGCGAATTGCGTAAAATGTTTCAGCGTTCTGTCAATATTATGGCTATGGCAAGGATTTCAAGAAGTTTCACATAAGCGGCTGTTACAACCTCATAACCAGTCTGTTACAAAGATTTAACAAAACCGCCCAATTTTCATCCAAATGCACCCCTACTCTCTTCCCCATCGGCAACGATAATTCACCAACGACAGGAGATTTCTCCATGATGCTCGACCACCCTTGCATACGCAACGTCTACGTCGTAACCGTCAATAACTACCGCTTCAAGCCCGTCAGGACCCTTGTCATCCAAACCGACCTGACGATGCCCAAAGTGGGTCAGCCCTGCGAAGACGAACGGCTTGACGACGTGCTTGAGTGCCTCGAAATCATCAAGGAGGAAGCGAAAGTCCGCTTTGGCGATTTTGAAGCCGTGGAAATCCGCGGAAGCGAGGAGCCCGAGGACGACCTTGACCTTGCGCACCTCGCTTACCGCCCCCTGTCGCGCCAGGCCCGCACGCCGCTTCGGTGCTAGGGGGCACGGCACGGCCGTTTTCTGATCCCTTCTCTTTTCCGACCACACCCTCGCGGCCCGGGATTCGATCCGGGCCGCTTTTTATGCGCCGATCTCGCCTCTGAAGACATAGGCGACCGGACCGGTCATCAGAAGATGATCGTCGCTCTCGCGCCAGTGAAATGCCAGAGTTCCGCCATCGAGAACGACCTCGCAACGGCGATCCGCAATACCACGCCGCACGGCGGCCGCAACGGTCGCGCACGCGCCCGACCCGCATGCGGCGGTTACTCCCGTCCCCCGCTCCCACACGCGCATACGAATACGGTTCCGGTCGAGAATCCGCGCGAACTCAACATTCGTGCGATTGGGAAACAACGGATCGTGCTCGACCTGCCGGCCGAGCGCCTCAATACCGAGGGCATCGACGTCGTCAACGAAGAAGACACAGTGCGGATTGCCCATACCGACGGCAACGGGTGACGGCAAATCTCCGAGGGCGAGATCGAGAGAAAGCGTATCCATGTCCCGGGCCAGAGGAATATCCCGCCAGCCAAACCGCGGCACGCCCATATCCACCATGATGACGTTCCGGTTTCCCGCCTCCGCCTTGCAAACCAGCAACCCGGCCACCGTCTCGATCGTCACCTCGTCGCGATTAAGTTCGTTCATCAGGTACGACGCAACACATCGCGTCGCATTCCCACAGGCCTCGAGTGAAGATCCGTCGGCGTTGTACATATCAAGCAGGACATCCGCATGCGGATTCGTAGATGCCTTAAGAAAAACAGCCTGATCGAACCCGATCCCGGTCCTGCGATTCGCCCACTGCGTCAATACGTCGCGCGGCACATCGATCTTTGAATTCCGGGCATCGAAAAGAGCAAAATCATTCGAAAGACCGTGCATTTTCAAAAACCTGAACACACATCCTCCATCTTCCCGGTTTGTCGCGAGCGAGCGGAATTCCATAAAGTTTTAGACATCTTTGTCTCAAGATCCGCTAATTTAGTATAGGATCATGAAATAAGAGAATATTTTCACCGCCCCCAAAGTTGCAAGCGCAAATTCGGCAATAAACGATGTAGCATCGAGGAGACTCACCATGCACATGAACCTGTCACGAAAGATTCCTCTTGTCATCGTATCGCTTGCCGTACTGAGCGCAATCGCAACTGGCTCCGTCGTCGTTCTTGAGGCGAAGGAAAATCTCGTCGAAGCGCGAAAAGATCAGTTGCTCGCTCTTGAAGTCTCTCGGTCGGATACATTGAAAAATTATCTAGGTTCGATCCGTGAAGATATTTCTATTCTCTCCAAGAGCGAACATGTTTTCAGCGCCGTCGATGATTTTTCCAGTGCATGGGGCGAAATCCCGACGACCCTGGACCCGAAACAGTACCTTCACAAGGCATATATCGACGAGAACCCTTACCCGACCGGTGAAAAGGAAAAGCTGTCCGATGCGGGTGACGGAACGCTGTATTCGCAAATGCATGCGACCTACCACCCGTGGTTTCGCCACCTTCTTCAGGAACGCGACTACTACGACATTTTCCTTTTTACACCAGACGGGCGACTGGTTTACACGGTTTTCAAAGAACGGGACTATGCCACCAATCTTCTGAGCGGAGAATGGAAAGACACCGGTCTGGGTCGGGTGTTTCGTGCAGCAAAAGATGCGGCGGCGACCGGGAAACCCGTATTTGAGGATTTCGAGCCCTACGAGCCAAGCTACGGAGCCCCTGCCAGCTTTATCGCCCAGGCGCTCGTCGGCTTTGACGGGAAATTGAAGGGCGTTCTCGCGTTTCAGATGCCCATAGATCGAATCAACGCCATCATGCAGAACGCCCAGGGCATGGGGGAAACCGGCGAGACCTACCTTGTCGGTAAAGACGGCCTGATGCGCAGCGATTCCCGTTTCTCGGACGAGTCCACCATCCTCAAGCGGAAAGTTGAGGGAGAATCCGTCGAGCGCGCGTTGAAGGACGAGCAAGGCGTCGCTCTGACAAAGGATTATCGAGGCGTTGAGGTGTATTCAGCCTACGCGCCCATAGAGTTTCTCGGAACACGTTGGGCCATACTGACTGAGATGGACAAGGCAGAGATCATGGAAGCCGTTAACCAGATGATTCTCGATACAATTTACGTTGTTCTGGGATTCGCGGTGGTGTTTTCTGTCATTGCGTTCCTCTTCGCCCGCAGAATAACCAAGCCGGTGAGCGATATGACAGGCGCGATGAATCGTCTGGCTGCCCACGATTATGACGTCGAGATTCCCGGTGCCGACCGAAAGGACGAAATCGGGGAAATGGCCAAAGCGGTCGAAGTGTTCCGCCATAATGGCCTTGAGGCAAGACGTCTGGAAGAAGAAGCAAAAAAAGCCGAAGCGCGCGCCGAGCAGGAAAAACGTGATGCAATGAACAAGATGGCCGACGAATTTGAATCGGAAGTCATGGGCATTGTCGAAAAGGTCGCCTCCGCCGCGACCCAGTTGCAGAGCAACTCGCAATCGCTAAGCAGCGTCGCGGAGGAAACCAAGGTTCAGGCAGCCACAGTCGCCTCCGCTGCCGAACAGGCCGCTGCAAACGTGCAAACCGTCGCCGCTGCCACCGAGGAGCTGACCTCGTCCATCGGCGACGTGATCAAGCAAATAGGCGGCTCGGCGAAACTTGCGGACGACGTTTCCCGCCAGGCCGAAAACACGCTTCAAACCGTTGAAACTCTCCAAAAGGCGGCTGACGAAATCGGCGCCGTTGTCCAGTTGATCCAGGACATCGCCGAGCAGACCAACCTCCTTGCTCTCAACGCGACCATCGAATCGGCACGCGCTGGCGAAGCCGGGAAAGGCTTCGCCGTCGTGGCAAACGAGGTGAAGCAACTGGCAACCGAGACCGGGAAGGCGACACAGACCATTGCCGAAAAAATCGAGGACGTCCAAAACATCGCAAGAAAGAGCATCGACGCCGTCAACGAGATTGCGCGGGCAATCGGCGGCGTGAACGAAAATATGGCCAGTGTCTCAAGTGCCGCCGAAGAACAGGGATCGGCGACTCAGGAAATCTCCCGCAACGTCCACGAAGCGGCCGCCGGAACACAGGAAGTTTCGACCAACATCGTCTCCGTCAACGAAGCCTCCATGGAAACCGGCAGACTTTCGACGGACCTTCTCGGGGCAGCAAACGATCTGTCGAGCCAGTCCTCAACGCTTCGCGAGGCTGTAGAAGGCTTTTTGAGGAAAGTCCGGACGAGCTAGGCACCTTCTCGACTTCAAGGCCGCCGACACCAAAAAACGTACATACCGATGAAAACGTCGGGATTCCGTTCTTCGAAACGATCCCAGTTCGAAAGATCGGTCATTGCGGTGTCGTCCGGATACGTTTGCGTGTAATCATCCGTGACCTTGCGCGGAAGACCGACGAAACCAAGAAACTCAAGCCCCAGTTCGTCGAGCATGTCCCTTATCAGGAGAAGCGTAAGCCGCTTCTCCTGAACATGGAAAACCATGTCCCTGAACATTGAGGTCGTATAGAAGTCGTCGAACTTCATGATCGACCAGACCTCGTGACCTTCGGGCAGTTCAGCGACCAACATCCTCGCGCGCCGTATATCGTCCGCCGACTGACCCGCAATCCCCTGTGCGGCGAGCATGTTACGGCATGCCGTGATGTGTCGGCGGGCGCGTTCGCTGTAAAGCCCGACCTTCATCAGTCCGCCTTCGGACAGAACGTCCCGGAGACGCGCCCATCCCTCGAGAGGATCCTGCATATGGTGAAGAACCCCAACCGTCTCGATCACGTCGAAGGACTCGCCGGACTCGCCGAGCCGCAATATGTCCTGCTGCCGCAAAACGAGGTTCTTCAGCCTGTATTCCCGTGCTTTTCGTTTCGCATAGGAGAGGCTGGAAAGGCTTCGGTCGACGCCGGTCACCCGGGCCTTCGGATACTTCATGGCAAGGCGGATCGGAACCCCTCCGGTCGCGCTACCCGCCACCAGAATCGACTTGAGGCGACGCCCGAGGGTAGCGGCGACCAAGCGCTCGTCGTCCGAGTCCATCTCGTGAACACCCGTATACAGCCAGCGCGGATACGGGTTCGTTTCGTACTGGGCCCGGACATTTTCCGAAACCTCGTTGGCCGGTGAGAAGGTTGCCTCCAGATCATGTCGCAGCTTTTGCTCGGTCAGATAGTCGTCCACCTGCCTCGCCAGCGGCCATACCGCGTTTCGCAACGCGGACGGAAAAAGTGAAGGCGCGAGAAGCCGACGCAAAACCTCATGCCCGAAGAGCGGCCTGTAGCAGGCATACAGCATCACGGAAAGCGGATCGATGCGATCGCCTTTCTCCGCGGCTTTGGACAAGGTTGAAACCCGGCTGGTTTCGTCTTCCTCCTCGAAGAAAACGTACTCGTTGATCAGGCACTGGGCGCCCAGAGCCTTGAGAAACTCGCCGTACGGGCCGGGCAAAAGGGAATCGCCCGCCGTGTACTTTTCGAGCATCCATCGCCTCAGATGGCGGTGAAATCTCTCAAGACCGTCGTCAACCAGAAGCAGGCGCGCGAGCCCCGACAGGTAAAACGGGTTCGAGAGAACCTCGATCTCCTGAGGAGAGAGCGCCTCAAACCAGACGCGGAATTCGTCGTAGCCCCGAAACCCGGTTCCCCTGCGCACGACGGCGAAGGCCGGATCCGTCAGGATGGAGCGAGTCCACAGGCGGGAGAGCACGCTTCCTTTAACCGTCCACGGCTCCTGCACGAAGCGCTCGATCCACCGGCGCTGACCGTCCGTCATGGCTTCCGGCTCCGCGCGCAGAAGTGCATGCGCGAAGTAGGAGCGTATATCGTTGCTCTTGGGCTGAAGGTCCAGCGCCTTTTCCAGAGAAAGCACGGCCGACCCCGCGCCCTCGTTTCCAAAGCACAGGACCGCGTGCCGGACCCACAGCCCCGCAAGAACCGGTCGCGGGACGACCCCGTTGAGCTGGCGCATGAGCGGCAGCGCCTCATCGGCCAGACCGCTATCGAGGAGACTTTTTGCCTGAAGAAAAGATTGAAAACTCTTCATCGCGTCAATTGCCTTCCGGCTCGGGAATCCGCATAAACCAATGGTCACGCTACAATTTAAACCTTGACAAATCCAGCCCTGCGAACGATAACTCGTTCCGTAAATTATCGGGAACTGTCGAAAGTCAGTGCCCACGGGTACACCGCAGTCGGCGAATAGGATCGCTCACTGCGGCGGAAATGTTTTGAATGAACAGTAAGACAGTGCGAACGGAAGTAAGGCCAGCTGGCACAGGCGATCTCGAATGGCTGAAGGCCAACGACGTCCATGCAAAAACCGACCTGTTCCCGGATTGGGAATGGGTGCGCCGCTGCATCGAACAACGGCTTTACCTGATCGCCGTCGCGGACGGTACAAAGCGCGGTTTCTTGCGTTTCAGTCTTCACTGGGGCGCCATACCGTACATGGACATGATCGGAGTCGACGACGAATTCCAGCGTGCGGGCATTGGAACCATGCTGCTCCGCAGGTGGGAAGAGGACATGAAAGCGATGGGCGCAAAGATCGTCATGACATCCTGCATGAGCGACGAACCCGAACCGCGCGCATGGCATGAGCGCAACGGATACAGAGAATGCGGAAGTGTGACGTTCGGAAGACTTCAAACCGTTCCGGAAGTGTTCATGGAGAAAGAACTCTAAAAAATGTACACCTGCGAATGATTACATATGAAACGACAGAGGACGCAGAGATATACAGAGACAGGTTTTAGTGTTGTCATCCCGAACGCCAGTGAGGAATCTGTATAGAACGTCCCGTTCCATTTTATGAAGATCCCTCACTGGCGTTCGGAATGACAGGAAAACCGTGTTTATATCTGCGTTCTCTGTCGTTTAAATATAGCGCTTTGCGCAGATCGAACCGTTGGATGTTAAACAAGGAAGACTGAATGTTCGAATCACTAGGCGATAAACTGACCGGCGTTCTCGACAAGCTCCGCGGCAAAGGGGCGCTGACCGAGGATGATGTCAACGCGGCGGCGCGCGAGATCCGCATCGCGCTGCTCGAGGCCGACGTCGCCCTGCCCGTCGTCAAGGAGTTTATCGAACGCGTGCGCGAGCGCGCAGTCGGGCAGGAGGTCATCAAATCCGTCACGCCCGCCCAGCAGGTCGTCAAGATCGTCCACGACACGATCGTCGAAACGCTGGGGAGCGAGACGGCGGAACTGAAATTCGCGACCCCGCCCTGCGCCTTTCTGATGGTCGGGCTTCAGGGGTCGGGTAAAACGACCTCGACCGCCAAGATCGCCCGATTCCTGACCGACAAACAGCGCAAAAAGGTCCTGATGGCCTCGCTGGACGTCAACCGTCCGGCGGCACAGGAACAGCTTCGCCAGCTTGGCGAACAAACTGGCGTTGCGACCCTGCCGGTCGTCAAGGGCCAGCAGCCGGTCGATATCGCGAAGCGCGCCATGGACACGGCCCGCAAGGAAGGGTTCGACGTCGTCATGCTGGACACGGCGGGCCGTCTGTCCATTGACGAAGCGCTCATGAACGAGGCCGCCGAGGTCAAAAAGGCGACCAACCCCGTCGAAACGATCCTTGTCACGGACGCCATGACCGGGCAGGACGCCGTCAACACGGCGCGGGCCTTTGACGAGAAAGTCGGGATTTCCGCGATCATGCTGACCCGCGTCGACGGGGACGCGCGCGGCGGCGCGGCGCTCTCCATGCGCGCCGTGACCGGCAAGCCGATCAAACTGATGGGCGTGGGCGAGAAATGGGACGCCATCGAGCCCTTCGCGCCGGACCGCATCGCCGGACGCATTCTCGGCATGGGAGACGTGGTCTCTCTGGTCGAAAAGGCGTCGGAAACAGTCGATCAGGAAAAAGCCCTGAAACTCGCCCAGAAATTCAAGAAAGGCCAGTTCGACTTTAACGACATGCTCACCCAGCTCCAGCAAATGAAGAAGATGGGAGGCATGGGAGCCCTGATGCAAATGCTCCCCGGCATGGGGAAAATGGCCGGGCAGCTCGAAGAGCATGGCGTCGACGATTCCATGCTCAAACGTCAGGAGGCGATTATTCTCTCCATGACAAAGAAAGAGCGCGAAAAACCCGACCTCCTGAACGCCTCGCGTAAAAAACGCATTGCCGCCGGGTCCGGTACGAGCGTGCAGGAAATCAACCGGCTCGTAAAGCAACAGATGCAGATGCAAACCGTCATGAAACGCATGCGTAAAATGGGCATGGGCAAGATGATGGGCGCGATGAAGGGTTTGATGGGCGACAAGGACGCCGCCCTGCTCGGGCAGTCCCTCGACCCCGATGCGCTCGCCCGTGACATGGCGGGCCTCAAGGACGAAGGCCCCCTCGGCCCCAACCCCTTCGACGACATGGGCAAAGGCCCGAAAGGCCTCCCCCCCGGCCTCGGCGGCGGCTTGCCGGGCCTTGGCAGCACGCTGACGGGCGGCTTTCCGGCTAAGGGAAGCGGGAGAAAGAAGAAGAAAAGATGAGTGACCGAATCTCCGAGTTTCCGAATCTCCGAATCTCCGGGGCGGGCGCTGATACGGCTCGCTGCGATATTGCCTCGCCTGTGAAAAATGAGCTTCGTGGCTTGGTGCCTTGGTGTCTTGGTGGTGAAAAAACCGTTCTACGAACAAGACGGCGTCAGAAAGCAGTTCAATGACGGACACAAACAAAAACATCATCGTCCGACAGGCGCAAAGCTCTGACTTTGAACAGGTCGCTCGTCTGGAAAAGCAGGTGTTCGACTTGCACGCGGACCACAGGCCCGACCTTTTTCGACCCGGTGCAGACGGCACGTTGAACCGAAAGCGCTATGACGAACTGATGTCCGGCGATAAGGACGCGATTTTCGTCGCAGATGAGGGCGGAACTGTACTCGGCTTCGTTCAGGTGTCGATACAGGACTTGAGCGACAGAACCTGGACCCCGATCCGGACCAAGGCCGACATCGACGCCATCGGTGTCGATGTAAGCCGGAGGGGAGAAGGAATTGGCACCCTCCTCCTGTCAGCGGCGGAGAGATGGGCAAAGGAACACGGAGCGACCTTCATCACGATGTCCGTTCACGACTTCAACTCAAAAGCCCGCCATGCTTACGAATCCGCGGGCTACCGCTCTCAGCGAACGCTTTTGGACAAGAGGCTCGAACCATGAATCGCGACATCGAGCATGAACTCGACCTGGTCCTTCAGCGCAACAAAGCCGTCGAGGGCGACAAGGCGTGGGAGACGTCGAAGAGTCGCAAGGCGATTATTGCGGTTTATACGTATCTCGTCGTCTGGGGCTGGCTTGCGGCGATCGGCGTTGAAGACGCGCATTTGCATGCGCTGGTTCCGGCCTGCGCTTTTCTGATTTCGACGCTGACTTTGCCTTTTGCGAAGCGCGTCTGGCTTACCCGTTACTTTAACTAAACCAAGGAGAAGACTGAAATGGCACTTAAAATCAGAATGGCTCGTGGCGGACGCACGCACCGCCCGCACTATTCCATCGTCGTTGCGGACAGCCGTTCGCCACGCGACGGGCGTTTTATCGAGAAGGTCGGGCATTACGACCCGCTCCTTCCGAGCGACCACGAAAACCGCGTAAAACTCGTCACCGAGCGCATCCAGTACTGGCTCGGTCAGGGCGCGAAGCCCTCGCCGCGCGTCGCCCGTTTCCTCGGCAAGGCAGGTCTCATCGCCATGCCGGAAATCAGCGAAACGCCGAAGAAATCCGCTCCGGGCGCCAAGGCTCAGGAACGCCTGCGCGAGAAGGAAGAAAAGCTTCAGGCCCAAAAGGAAGCCGAAGAGGCTGCCAAGGCCGAAGAAGCGGCAAAGGCAGAGGCTCCTGCTGAAGAAGCTCCCGCCGAAGCAGAGGCTCCGGCTGAGGAAGAAGAAGTCAAGGCGGAATAATGTCCGGCATCGCCCCCTCACCCTCCCGAGTCTGTCTCGGGCGGATTGCCGATGCGCATGGCGTGCGGGGGCTGGTTAAAATCCAGCCCTACGGCGAAGATGTCGGCCTGCTGGAGGCACTCGACGTCTGGTCTGCGAAGGACGGGGGCGATTTGCTGGAGATATCGCTGCGCAACCTGGTCGGCAGGTTCACCCTTGCGGAGATCAAGGGCGTTGCGGATCGCGATGCCGCGCTGGCCCTGCGCGGGACGGAGTTGTGGGTAGCGCGGGCCGACCTTCCCGAGCCGGACGAGGACGAGTTTTACATCGAAGACCTCAAGGGCCTCGCCGTTCGATTCGCGTCCGGCGAGGATGGCGGAAAGATCGTCGCGGTGCAGGATTTCGGCGCGGCCCCGCTGCTGGAAATCCGCCCGCCCTCCGGGCCGACCTGGTACCTGCCCTTTACGAGGGAGTATGTACCGGACGTCGATCCGGAAGGCGGCTTCGTCGTGATCGATCCTCCCGAGGGGCTGGCCAGCGAATGACGATTCAGCGTTTCGAGACTCTTCCCCACCTTAAGTGGTACCTGCTCGATTTCGACGGGGTCGTAGCGGATACGGAGAGCGCGTTCGACGCCCATGACGGCGCAGTTCTCAACGCTCTTTTGAAACGGGCCGGCATTGACAGGGAACTCGACAAGGCCGAAGTTCGCGCCCTTGCGGGCATTCCCTTCCCGGAGAAGCCGAAAATCGTGGCTGCGCAGTACGGCTTCGATCCCGCCCCCCACATGGACGAAATTCTTTCGCTTCGCAATGAAGGTCGAGACGACCTTTTTTCTCGCCATAACGTTATGATAGCGCGCGATCTTAAACCGTTTCTTGAAGCAAACCAAAGCAGAACCGGGCTGGTTACGAACAAGGATTCGGACCGCCTGGAAAAAGACATGTCCGCGTTGAAACTCGCGGGATATTTTGCCGTGCGCGTTTGCCTCTCACCCGCCTTCCGCCGAAAGCCCGCTCCCGACCTTCTCTTTGAAGGCATCCGCCGACTTGGCGCGAACCCGGCTGAAACCGCCTATGTCGGGGACAACGAACTGGACATGCAGGCAGCGCGGGCCGCCGGAATCGTGCCGCTTGGTTTTGTCATCGAAGGACTGGAAAAGCGCCCCGAACGCGCCGCCGAGCTGCGGGCCGCCGGCGCAGCGGCGGTATTCGACGACTTTTCGGACCTGCAACCAGGCCGCTCTTGATTTTCCAATCCCGCGGGCGAACTTATTTTGAATGAGCGAACCCGAACTTGTCGAAATCGCCGTTTACGACAACCCTTACGCTGCGCAACGTGCCCGCGCCCTGCTCGAGTCCGGCGATATCCCCTGCTTCCTATTCGGCGAACACAGCCCCTACGCATGGAACGACACCGGCGGCGTTCGCCTGATGGTCCCGGCCAGCGCCCGCGACGAAGCCCGGGACATTCTTCGGGATCTCGGCGCATAGAGACCGGAACCCCGTCTTTTCCGCCTCGTTGGCCCCCGCGCACCGAACGAACAACAGGAGAAGAGAAATGGCACGCCACGCTTACAGACGCGTCCTGTCCGCCGACACGCTTGAAGACACCCCGGTCTACGGGACTGACGGCAACAAGCTCGGCACAATCGAGGAAATCATGATCGACATCGAGGACGGCAAGGTCGAATACGCCGTTCTGGAATTCCACGAAGGCTTCATGAACATGAAGGAAAAGCTGTTCGCCGTTCCGTGGAACGCGATGCAGATCGATGAAGATCAGGAGCGTATCATCCTGAACGTGCCGGAAGACACGCTCAAAAGCGCGCCGGGATTCGACAAGGACGACTGGCCGGACATGGCCGACCCGCTCTTCAGCAGCCAGATCAACGAGTACTATGGCAGCTATACGGCCAGCCGGATATAACCCGTTGCCCTCATGGCGCCGGTTATGGTTTAACTGGCGCCATGAGCATCTGGACCGTTAACCTGCTGACGCTTTTTCCCGAAATGTTTCCGGGGTCCCTCGCGCATTCGCTTAGCGGAAAAGCGTTGGAGCGCGGGCAATGGCGGTTTGACACCGTGAATATCCGCGACTTCGCAGACGACCGCCATAAGACGGTCGACGACACCCCGTTCGGCGGCGGCGCGGGCATGGTCATGCGTGCGGACGTGATTGAAAAGGCTCTGCTGTCCATAGAACGACCCGGCCGCAAAATCTATCTTTCCCCGCGCGGCAAACCACTGACGCAAGCACTGGTTACAGAGCTTGCGGTCGAGCCTGCCGTCACGCTGCTCTGCGGGCGTTACGAGGGCGTGGACCAGCGGGTTCTGGACGTGTGCGGCTTTGAGGAGATCAGTATCGGAGATTATGTCCTCTCCGGCGGCGAACCGGCAGCCCTGATCCTTATGGATTCCTGCATCCGCCTCCTGCCCGGCGTGATGGGCAACGAAACCGCGCCCGACGAGGAAAGCTTCACCTCCGGCCTTCTCGAATACCCCCATTACACCCGCCCCGCCGAATGGACGGCCGCCACAGACGGCAAAGTCTACGGCGTCCCGGAGGTGCTGCGTTCGGGCGATCACGGCAAGGTGGCGCGGTGGCGGCACGAGCAAAGCCTGGAACTTACACGATCCCGGCGGCCGGACTTGCTGAAGTCCGGCAAAAAATAGGCTTGCGATCCGCCACTCTTTCGCGTATAAACCCGCAAACCCATGAAAAAGACCAAATGGGTCCGCCGGGCTGTGCCTGATATCGGGACCCCCATAAGGGAAAGGAATTAACTGATGAATACGGTTCAAAAACTGGAAGCCCGCGAACTCGAAAAGCTTCAGGGCACGAAAGACGTCCCGAATTTCTCGCCGGGAGACACTCTCAAGGTGAACGTGAAGGTCCGCGAAGGCACGCGCGAGCGGATTCAGGCCTATGAAGGCGTCTGCATCGCTCGCAGCGGCTCCGGCATCAACGCAAGCTTCACCGTTCGCAAGATCAGCTACGGCGAAGGCGTCGAGCGCGTGTTCCCGCTCTGGAGCTCCCGCATCGACAGCATCGAACTGGTCCGCCGCGGCTCGGTCCGCCGCGCCAAGCTTTACTATCTGCGCGACCGCCGCGGCAAGTCCGCCCGTATCTCCGAGCGCACGACCGGCCACAGCATCGAGCCGCGCGTTTCCAAAAAGGACAAAAAAGCCGCCAGCGCCAAGGCCGCGGAATAAGATTGCATCAAATCGGAAGATGGAAAGGCGCGGCTTTACAAGCCGCGCTTTTTGCGTGTCAGGCGCCGCTCGGACTCATCCCTTCCGGAGCAAGGCCGACCCGAGGCAAAGCATTGCCCGTCACGCCGTCGCAGGTCACAGCCCGGTTGGATGGCGGAGGAATCTCGGACCGCCGCGAAGGCATCGCCGCCGCCGCTTCCCTGAAATTCGTTCCCATCGGAACATCGGTGTTAATACAGCATCCCAGAACGGACATCGGGTTACCCTCATTTACGCGTTACAACCATTATACGCCCTTCCCGCCGTGCCTTTCAAAATTGCCATATAAAGCCCTCTCCCATGCAAGTACCTGACGCAGCGACGCCGCGAGCTTGCACTCGCGGGGCATTGACGCTAAAACTTTGTTCTTCGATCTGAAGGAGCCACACGACCCATGACCACGCCAAGAACCCTGTTCGCAAAAATATGGGACGACCACGTAGTCCACAAATCCGACGACGGAACCTGCCTCATCTATATCGACCGGCAGCTCGTGCACGAAGTGACCTCGCCCCAGGCATTTGAAGGGCTTCGGATGAGCGGACGCACGGTGCGCCGTCCCGAAGCGCAGCTCGCCGTCGCCGACCACAACGTGCCGACAAAGGGCCGCGCGCAGGGGATCGCCGAGGAAGACAGCCGCGTGCAGGTACAGACGCTCAAGGACAACGCCGCCGAATCCGGCATCACCTATTTCGACATGGACGACGCGCGTCAGGGGATCGTGCACATCATCGGCCCCGAGCAAGGTTTCACGCAGCCCGGCATGACCATCGTTTGCGGCGACAGCCACACCAGCACACACGGCGCGTTCGGCGCACTGGCCTTCGGAATCGGCACGTCCGAGGTCGAGCACGTTCTGGCGACGCAAACGCTGATCCAGAAACCCGCAAAGTCCATGCGTATTTCGGTCGAGGGAAAACTGCCGGTCGGCGTGACAGCAAAGGATATGATCTTACAAATCATCGGCCATATCGGCACGGCGGGCGGAACGGGCTACGTCATCGAATACGCGGGCGAAGCCGTCCGCGACCTTTCGATGGAAGGCCGGATGACGATGTGCAACATGTCCATCGAGGCCGGAGCGCGCGCGGGCCTGATCGCCCCGGACGAAAAAACCTTCGCCTATCTCAAGGGCCGCCCGATGGCCCCGCAGGGCGAGGAATGGGACAAGGCGGTTGCCTACTGGCGCACCCTGCCCTCGGACGAAGGCGCGACCTACGATAAGGAAATCGTCCTTAATGCCGAAGACATCGCCCCGACCGTCACTTGGGGCACCAGCCCGCAGGACGTCGCGCCGATTACGGATTCCGTGCCCGATCCCGACAGCTTCAACGATCCGGGCAGGCAAACCGCCGTCAAACGCTCGCTTGACTATATGGATCTCAAGCCCGGAACGCCATTGCAGGAGATACCTATCGACGTGGTGTTTATCGGTTCCTGCACCAACGGGCGCATCGAGGATTTGCGCGAGGTCGCCAAAGTCGTCGAAGGCCGCAAGGTCGCCGATGGCGTCGAAGCGCTGATCGTCCCCGGATCCGGTCTTGTCCGCAAGCAGGCTGAGAAGGAGGGCCTTGATAAAATCTTCACGCAAGCCGGTTTCGAGTGGCGCGAACCGGGCTGCTCGATGTGCCTTGCGATGAACGCCGACAAACTCCAGCCGGGCCAGCGCTGCGCCTCGACATCGAACCGCAATTTCGAGGGAAGGCAGGGCCGCGGAGGGCGTACGCACCTCATGAGCCCGGCCATGGCCGCGGCGGCGGCAATCACGGGAAAACTGACCGACGTACGGGAGCTTTAAGATGCAACCCTTCAAAAAAATCTCATCCATCGCCGCCCCGCTGCCGATGATCAATGTCGACACGGATATGATTATCCCCAAGCTCTTCCTGCGTACGATCAAGCGTACGGGGCTCGGCAAAAACCTGTTCGACGAGATGCGCTATGACGACGACGGCAAGGAAATCCCGGATTTCGTCCTGAACCGGGAGCCGTACCGCAAGGCGCAAATCCTGATCGCCGGCGCCAATTTCGGCTGCGGCTCGAGCCGGGAGCACGCGCCCTGGGCCCTGCTCGATTTCGGCATCCGCTGCGTTATCGCGCCGTCCTACGCGGATATTTTTTATAACAATTGCTTCAAGAACGGGATTCTGCCGGTTTTTCTGCCTCAGGATCAGGTCGACGCGCTGATGAAGGAAGCGCAGGAGAATCCGGAAAGCCCTGTCGAGGTGGACCTCGAGCAACAAACCGTCAAACGCGGCAACAAGTATTCGTATCGTTTCGAGATCGACCCGTTCAAGAAGCATTGCCTGATGAACGGTCTCGACGATATCGGGTTGACGCTTGAGAAGGCGGCGGATATCGCGGCATTTGAGAAAACGGACGGCCAGAAGAGGTCGTGGCTTTATTAGTTGCGAGTTACAAGTTCGAGTTGCGAGAAATGAACAATGGCACTTTTCGCGATCTACTCGTTTACCAGCGCTCCTATGCTGTTTCACTGGAGATATATAGAAAGTCCGCCACGTTCCCCAAAGAGGAAAGGTACGCAATTACCGACCAACTTCGACGCTCAGCAACAAGCGTATGCGCAAACATCGCCGAAGGCTACGGACGCCAGATGACGTCGGATAACGATTTCAAACGCTTTCTTGTCATCTCTAAGGGATCGGCGCAGGAGTCCGTAGTCTGGATTGATTACTGCCGTGACCTCGGATATATCGATGACGGAATATGGGCAGCCTGGAGTAAAGAATACGATGAAATATCGCGCATGCTTTATTCCCTTATCAAGAAACTATAATTCTCGTAACTCGAACTCGTAACTCGAAACAGGAATCATACATGAAAACAAACGTCTCCCTCGTCATTCTCCCCGGTGACGGTATCGGACCCGAAGTTATGGACGAAGTCAAAAAAATCATGGGCTGGCTGGAAAAGAACGCGGGCCTATCCTTTGAAATCTGGGAAGACCATGTCGGCGGCGCGGCGATCGACGCGTACGGGGTCCCCGTTTCGGACGAGGCCATCGAAAGAGGCAAAAAGGCCGACGCCGTCATGCTCGGCGCGGTCGGCGGGCCGAAATGGGACGATGTGGATTATGCTATCCGCCCGGAAGCGGGTCTCCTGCGTCTCCGGAAGGATTTGAACCTGTTCGCGAACCTCCGGCCCGCGATTGTGTTCGACGCGCTCGTGGACGCCTCCACGCTCAAAAGAGAGGTGGTTCAGGGACTCGATATCCTGATCGTGCGCGAGCTGACCGGCGGGGTTTATTTCGGCGAGCCGCGCGGGATCGAGGATCTCGGGAACGGAGAAAGGCGCGGCGTGAACACGCAGGTCTATACGACGAGCGAGATCCGGCGCGTCGGGCGCGTGGCCTTCGACCTCGCCCGCAAGCGCCGGAACCGCGTGTGCTCGTGCGAGAAAGGCAACGTCATGGAGTCGGGCCGGTTGTGGCGTGAGGAAATGACCGCCCTGCACCGGGAGAGCTTCAGCGACGTCGAGCTCACGCACATGTACGCCGACAACTGCGCCATGCAGCTTTTGCGCAATCCCCGCCAGTTTGACGTAATTGTGACGGACAACCTGTTCGGGGACATCCTCTCGGATGAAGCCTCGATGTTGACCGGATCGCTCGGCATGCTGCCCTCGGCCTCCCTCAACGACACCGGCGAGGCGATGTACGAACCGGTGCACGGCTCCGCGCCCGATATCGCCGGGCAAGGCAAGGCCAACCCGATGGCGACGATTTTGTCCTTCTCGATGGCGCTGCGCTATTCGATGAACCGGGGCGACCTGGCCGACGTGATCGAGACCGCAGCCCGGAACGTCCTGAACGCAGGCGTAAGAACAGGCGACATCATGGCCGAAGGCTGTACGCTCGCTTCGACGTCGCAGATGGGCGACGCGCTCATCAAGGAACTCGGCCAGGTCCTTGCGAAAGCCGCCTGACCCGTCGCGCACGATTGAAATTCCGTTCGCTGCCCTTAAATAATTTTGAGGGCAGCTTTTTTTATGGTTTCATAAAAATATGAGAATATTCGCCTTTTTCTTTATGATCATGGCGGGGCTTGTGCTTCTGGCGATGCCGGAAAGCCCGGCGCAGGAACCGGAAAAGCGCCCTGTTCTCGTTCTGACCATGAGCGGGGCGATCAGCCCAGCGTTCTCGGACTATCTTGAGCAGGGGCTCGCGAAAGCGCGCGAACTGAACGCACAGCTTGTCGTGATTGAACTCGATACGCCCGGCGGCCTTCTCACTTCCACACGCGACATGGTGAGCGCGATTCTGGAATCCGACATTCCCGTCGCGGTCTGGGTCACGCCGTCAGGCGCGCACGCGGCGAGCGCCGGAACGTTCCTTCTCTATGCCGCCCACATCGCGGCGATGGATTCGGGCACCAATGTCGGCGCGGCGACGCCGATCCAGATGGGCGGCCCCATGAGCCCTGCCCCGCCGGACGACAAGAATGACAACGAGGACAACGAAATCGGCAATTCCGCCCACAAGCGCAAGGCCATTGAGGATACCGCGGCCTTCATTCGCGGGCTTGCCGAATTGCGCGGGCGGAATGTTGAATGGGGCGAGCTTGCCGTGACCGAGGCGAAGAGCCTCACGGCCACGGAAGCACTTGAAGCCAACGTCATCGACCTGATCGCCACCAGCCAGGACGATCTTTTGAATAACGTCGACGGGAAAGCCATCGCGCTCAAGAACGCCCCTCCCCTGACCCTCGATCTGACCGACGCGCCCGTTGTCGATATGAAGCCGGACATACGCACGCACATTCTGTCTTTTCTCTCGGATCCGAATGTCGCGTTCATCCTTCTGACCATCGGCATATACGGATTCATCCTTGAATTTTACAATCCCGGCACGATGATTCCCGCGACCGTCGGCGCGATTTGCCTGATCGCCGGTCTTTTTGCGCTGAACATCCTTCCGGTGAACATGGCAGGCGTTATTCTGCTCGTCGTCGGAATCCTGCTCATGATCGCCGAGACTCTTGTTCCGTCCTTCGGCATTCTTGGAATCGGCGGTGTCGCCGCCTTCATTTTGGGAGCTACTTTTATGTTCGATCAGGAAAGCATGCCGGGGCTCGTCCTCGATATGGGCCTCGTGTGGGGCATGGCGCTTCTGGGCGTCCTTATCGTTCTGCTCGTGGTGTGGCTTGCGGTCAATTCGTTCAAGCAGAAGGCCACGACGGGCCAGGAAAGCCTCATCGGCCACAGCGGCAAGATTGTCGCCTGGGGCGGCGAGGAAGGCCATATCCACATTCGCGGCGAAACCTGGAGCGCGCGCACGGAAAGCGGCGCCCCTCTCGAACCCGGCGCGAAAGCCGAGGTCGTTGCCATCGACGGGCTGACCCTCGTCGTCCGCTGACCGGCTCCCTTGTTCTTTTCAACCAACCCTCGTCACTTCCCTACAGGAGGATATACAATGCAAATAGCAATCGTTCTGGTGGTCGGCCTTCTCGTGCTGATCGCCGCTTCGTTCCGTATCGTGAAAGAATACGAGCGCGGCGTCGTCTACACTTTCGGTAAGTACACCAGCACCCGCGCGCCCGGCATCCAGCTCGTCGTTCCGGCGGTCCAGCAAATGGTGCTCGTCGACATGCGTATCCGGACCGAAGACATCCCCTCGCAGGACGTAATTTCGCGCGACAACGTCTCGGTCAAGGTCAACGCGGTCGTCTATTACCGCGTTATCGATCCGGCCTTCGCCGTCAACCGCGTCGAGGATTTCTACGCCGCGACCAGCCAGCTCGCGCAAACCACGCTGCGATCCGTCCTCGGGAAGCATGAACTTGACGATATGCTGACCAACCGCGACCAGCTCAACATGGACGTCCAGAACATTCTGGATTCGCAAACGGACGGCTGGGGCATCAAGGTCACCAATGTCGAGATCAAACATGTCGATATCGACCCGACCATGGTCCGCGCCATAGCGCGGCAGGCCGAAGCGGAACGGGAACGGCGCGCAAAGGTCATCAACGCCGAAGGGGAATACCAGGCGGCCGAGAGGCTCGATCAGGCGGCTGAAATTATCGGCAAACGGCCTGAAACGATGCAACTGCGATATCTCGGTACCTTGAACGACTTTGTGAATGCCAAGGGCAACACGATCATCCTCCCCCTGCCCCTGGACGTCCTTTCTGGCGGTCTTCAGGCGCTAACAAAAAAGAAATCAGCCACCTGATTGGTAACCGTCCGGCGACCCCCGTCTTCTGTTCGTGGGGATAGAGTGGGATAGTGTCCACTATCGTGTAAGTGGACACTATCGGAGGAGAGA
>RZZS01000145.1 GCA_009929775.1 Alphaproteobacteria bacterium | reverse complement strand
TGCTCGAGCGCATGCCCTGGCCTGCCCGACCGGCCCGACGACGACCGCGCCCGGCAAGGCAGCCGTACCTCGTCCCTGTGGCGGCTTAGCAACAGTGGAGCAATCGATGATCAAGGCCCCCTTCAAGAAGCTCGAGGGCTCACGGCGCCGCTACTTCGAGGCGACCGACCGCCCGGCGCTGCGCCCCTTGCCACCGGTCCCTTATGAATATGCCGAATGGCGCAAAGCGCGGGTGGCACCGAACATCCACATCGAGGTCGAGGGGCACTATTATTCGGTCCCCCACACGCTTGTGAAACGCCAGCTCGATGTGCGCCTCACCGCCACCACGGTGGAGGTCCTGCACCAGGGGCAGCGCGTCGCCAGCCATGCCCGCAGCCCACGCCGCGGCGGCTACACCACCGTCGCCGCCCACATGCCGCCATCTCATCAGCGCTATCTGGACTGGACGCCCGAGCGGCTGCTGCGCTGGGCCGAGCAGCACGGTCCTTCAACACGGACCCTGCTCGAGCGCCTGCTCGCCGAGCGGGCCCATCTTCAACAGGGCTTCAACGCCGCCTTCGGCGTGCTGCGCCTGGGCAAGGACTACGGCGAGGCACGCCTGGAGGCCGCCTGCGCCCGCGCGCTGGCCATCGGCACGATCAGCTACAAGAGCCTCGCCTCGATCCTCGCCAAGGGCCTCGATCAGCGTCCACTCCCCAATCAGGCACCTGACGCCAACCCCATCGTTCACCCCAATCTGCGCGGCGCCGGCTACTACCACTGACGTCGTCAGCTCACGCCCCGGCACCTCGCCGGGGATCGTCCCGTCTTGACCATTCAGGAGACTCTCTGCATGTTGCTCCATCCCACCCTCGAACGCCTTCAGCAACTGCGACTCACCGGCATGGCCAACGCCCTGCAGGAGCAGTTGCACCAGCCCGACATCGCCACCCTGAGCTTTGAGGAGCGCCTCGGCCTGCTGCTCGACCGCGAGGCCACCGAGCGCGAGAACCGCCGTCTGAAGTCGCGCCTGAAACAGGCCAAGCTGCGCCAGAGCGCCGCTATCGAGGATATCGACTACCGCGCCCCGCGCGGCCTCGATAAAGCCCTCATGACCCGCCTCGCGACCGGACAGTGGATCGGCGAGCACCTCAATGTCTTGATCACCGGGCCGACCGGCGTCGGTAAGAGCTATCTGGCTTGCGCCCTGGCCAATCAGGCCTGTCGACTTGGCTATACCGCCCGCTATCGACGCCTGCCGCGCCTGCTCGAGGAACTCGGCATCGCCCGCGCCGATGGCCGCTACAGCAAACTCCTCGCCGAACTGGCCAAAACCGATCTGCTCGTCCTCGACGATTGGGGTCTGGCACCGATGAACAGCGAGCAGCGTCGCGATCTGCTCGAGATCCTCGACGACCGCTGTCGCACGCGCTCGACGCTGGTCACCAGCCAGCTCCCCCTTGAGCATTGGCATGAGTATCTTGCCGATCCGACCTTGGCCGACGCGATCCTCGACCGCCTCGTGCACGCCGCTTACACGCTCACGCTGCGCGGCGACTCCATGCGCAAGCGCTCCTCAATATTGACAGAGGAGGCCGTGACCCAGTAACAAGAACGTCCCCGCAGCGTGATCCTAGGCTCCGTGTCCGGATTCACTGGAATGGGTGTCCGCTTTCCTTCGGACTGACTGTCCGGTTTCGATCGGAACGGCTGTCCGCTTTCCTTCGGACAGGGTGTCCGGTTTCACTGGAATACGCATTTCCGCTTTCTGAGCTGCCTATGCGGCAGTGAACAAATCCGATGCGAATCCCGAAGGCTTCAGAGATTTCTGAGCTGCCTATGCGGCAGTGAACCCGACGAGCGCGGTGTTATTGGCCGCGTCGCGTTTCTGAGCTGCCTATGCGGCAGTGAACCCGGTGTTTCGATTGATGCGATGAGCGCCATATTTCTGAGCTGCCTATGCGGCAGTGAACGCGAAGCGTCCAACGTCACTCAACTTGCCTACTTTCTGAGCTGCCTATGCGGCAGTGAACTCTGCGCCTTGCTGAGCGCATCGATGCGCATATTTCTGAGCTGCCTATGCGGCAGTGAACGTGCAACGGTGAAAGCTTCGGGGCTCGTCATCTTTCTGAGCTGCCTATGCGGCAGTGAACCTCTCAACTTGCCTACGGCGGCATCATCCCCGTTTCTGAGCTGCCTATGCGGCAGTGAACGTCCCGTGCCTCATTTGTTTGATCCCGAGACGTTTCTGAGCTGCCTATGCGACAGTGAACTTCACCGGTGACGGTGAGTTTCAGCGCCTCGTTTTCTGAGCTGCCTATGCGGCAGTGAACATGGCGTGACTCGGGCCAACGGCCTCGGGAACTTTCTGAGCTGCCTATGCGGCAGTGAACGTTGCCGCCTGATCGGCGGAAATGCGATCCAATTTCTGAGCTGCCTATGCGGCAGTGAACGTTGCCGCCTGATCGGCGGAAATGCGATCCAATTTCTGAGCTGCCTATGCGGCAGTGAACGTCGGTAAAGACCACGCCGCCCGCGTCAGTGATTTCTGAGCTGCCTATGCGGCAGTGAACCGTGCGCCGACGCGCCTCGGTGACGCCGATGATTTCTGAGCTGCCTATGCGGCAGTGAACCATAGGACGATAGGACCAGGGGCAGGACCATATTTCTGAGCTGCCTATGCGGCAGTGAACGCGACCAATGAATACGAGAGCGCGCTTCAGAATTTCTGAGCTGCCTATGCGGCAGTGAACTTGGTTCTCACCTGGAAATCGTCGTAGCCGGTTTTTCTGAGCTGCCTATGCGGCAGTGAACTGAAATCCAGGGGTGGTATACCGGTCTCATCTGAGTTTTTCTCTCAGGAGTCTAGCGCAAGGTGCTGAAGGTTGGCTATCATCGCCGCCATGGTCGACTACACCCTTACATC
>RZZS01000013.1 GCA_009929775.1 Alphaproteobacteria bacterium | reverse complement strand
GCTTTCGCCGGGATGACGCATTTGGGGACGGCAAGAAGATGAAGGAAGCCGGGGGGGCTTTGTGCGGTTTGCTCTTCAAATCCACTTGATATGACGAAGCCTTCAAATCAAACCACCCATGATCACGAATGCGGGGCGAAAGGCGAGTCTGGCAACCGACCTTGCTCCGGGTTATACTATAAGGAGACGTAACCACTTGCAGGGAAACGCATGAGTCTGGAAACGGCGTCCGGGACGATACGGGAAAAACTCGGTTATGCCGCCGGGCTGGACGCGAGCGTCAAGTTCGATTTCGGCGACGAGGGCGTCATCCATGTCGATGCAAGGCAAAATCCGCCCGTTCTCACTCATGAGGACGCCGAGGCCGACGTCGTGCTGTCCTGCTCTCTCGAAACGTTCGAGAACATCCTGAGCGGCGCGCAAGACCCCAATATCGCCTTCATGTTCGGCAAACTGAAAATTCAGGGAAATATGAAGCTCGCAATGAAACTCAACGCCATTCTCGAGGTATAGCTCTCGACCCGGCCTCTCCCCGCTCTAGCTCTTTTGTGGTAAAAAGAGCCTGAACATACGGGAGTTTTTCATGAAAATCGGTATCGTCGGATGCGGAAATGTCGGTTCGGCCAGCGCGTATGCCTGTGTGATGCGCGGCGTGGGAACGGAAATCGTTCTTCATGACAAATTCCCGGAATTCGCGCAGGCTCAGGCCGAGGACATTTTGCACGCGACGCCGTTTGCCTCTCCGGTGCCGGTCCGCGCGGGGGGCCTGGAAGACCTCAACAATTGCGGGATTATCGTCATTTCCGCCGGAGTCGGTCAGAAGCCTGGCGAAACCAGGCTTGACTTGCTCAGGCGCAATGCGGATTTGTTCAACGAGTTGATCCCGGCCCTGCTCGACGCGGCGCCGCACTCCATCCTCATCGTCGCGTCTAATCCGGTCGACGTGATGACCCATATGGTCGCCCGTATCGCGCAGGACTCGCACGGCATCCCCGCGCATCGAATCATCGGTTCGGGCACGATTTTGGACACGGCGCGTTTTCGCGCGCTGGTCGGCGCGCATCTTACCGTCTCCAGTCACTCGGTGCACGGCTATGTGCTGGGCGAACACGGCGACTCGGAAGTGCTGCAATGGTCGGGCACCACAGTCGGTAACACGCCGCTCTTCGAATTTGCGGCGCAGGTCGGGGCGCCGATCACGAGCGATGTTCGTGCTCGCATCGACGACGGCGTACGCAACGCCGCCGCCCGGATCATCAGGGGAAAAGGTGCAACATGGTACGGCATCGGCAGTGGAATCGCCCGCATTGCGCAAGCCGTAAACGACGACGAGCATGCGGTGATTTCGTGTTCGAGTCCAACGGAGGAAGTCATGGGCGTCCGGGACGTTAGCCTGTCGCTGCCGCGCATCATTTCCGCCCACGGGATCGAGAACGTCGCAACCCCGCCGCTTGACGAGGCGGAGGAGAAAGCCCTGACGCGCAGCGCGGAAATCCTTAAAAGCGCGATTGCCGAAATCGGGTTTTAACCCGCCAGGACCAGCGCCAGAATCCCCGTCAGCCCCGCGAAATAAATCATCGGCCAAAGCGTATGGCGAATGATCGTGCCTTCCTTCCCTGCGAGGCCCACGACGCTTGCCGCGGCGACGACATTGAGCACGCAGATCATGTTCCCGGCGTTCGCGCCGAGCATCTGGGCCGCGAGAACGACACGCGGATTGACCTCCGCCTGCAGCGCCGCGGAGAATTGCAGCAGCGCGAACATCATGTTGGAAAATGTCGCCGAACCGGAAATGAAGGATCCGAGCGCACCGATGAAGGGCGCGGCGAGCGGCCAGAAGCCGCCCGTTCCGGCAGCGGCGAGTGTGGCAAGCTCAATCGGCATGCTGGCGAGACCTGCCTCATTCACGTCCGAATTAACAAAAATTCTCACCATCGGAACCGCTGCACCCAGCGCGATAACGGATGGTCCGAGCGTCTTTCCGGTTTGCGCTAGCGATTTGCCCAGCGATCGCGCCGGCACGCGATGGATAAGGGGCAAGGCAGCCACGACGAGCACAAAGACAGTTCCCGGCAGGTATAGCGGCGCGACGCTTGCCGATACGCCGGTTTCAAGAATGCCGCTCCAGGTCAGCGTTTGCGCGGACAGCCAGCTCTTGAGCGGCAGGAGATCGATCCGCGTGGCCACGAGCGCTGCCGCCACAAGAAGGTAGGGCAGCCAGGCGCGGAGGAGAGACAGGCGCGCAGCCGGGAGATTCGCCGGACCCTCCAGAATGTCGGTCTTCAGGTCGGAGCGAAAATCGTCCCAGACTGTTTCCGGCGTCAACCAGCTTTTGCGCGCGACAGGGACGACCAGAACCAGTCCTGCAAGACCGCCAAAGATCGCCGGAAACTCCGGCCCGAGAAGCGTTGCCACGGCGAAGGCCGGAATCTGGTAGGCGAGGCCCGCGAACAGGGCGAACTTCCAGACGGCAAGCCCCTCGCGCCAGCTCCGGTTTTTTCCAAAAAAGCGGGTCATCATAACCACAAGAATCAGGGGTATGAAGGTGCCGATCAGCAGGTCGATGGAGACCGCCTGCACGGAAACGGATCGCAGGAACGCCTCAAATCCCTGTTCCCCGAGCGCACTCTCCAGGTGCGGGGCGACCTCGCCGCCGACGCGAAGGCCCTGGTCGAGACCGATGATAACGGGCGTTCCGACCGCCCCGAACGAGACCGGCGAACTGTCGGCCACAAGGGCAAGCACCACCGCCGGAAGCGCGGGAAAACCGAGCGCCACGAGAAGCGGCGCGCAGAGAGCCGCCGGAGTCCCAAACCCGGCCGCGCCTTCAATAAATGCGCCGAACAGCCATGCGATAATTATCACCTGCACGCGCCGGTCCGCCGATATGGACGTAAAGCCCGCCCGGATCGTCTCCAGCGCGCCCGAAATCGCGAGCGTCTTAAGAAGCAAAATCGCCCCGAAAACAATCCAGAGAATGGACACCGCGGCGAAAAGCCCCTCGATTGAAGCTGCCGCGATTTGCCGCGCGGGCACTTCCCATACCAGCCACGTCGACAGTGCCGTGAGCGCAAGCCCCACCGGCATCGCCTTCACCGCAGGCCAGCGCAGCAGGACGAGAAGCACAAAAACGGCGAGAACCGGAGTCAGGGCTGTGAGCGTGGTAAGGACATCCATGAAAGCAAATCTACGGTCTCTGGGGCAAATGGCAATCAGGATTGATCCTGGAAAAAAAGCCCGGCTTCTGCCGGGCAAGGGGTTCCAACTCAGACGGATGAATCATTCAAAGAACTTCGAGCATCTCGGCGACAAGCGGGTGACGGACGATGTCGCCCTGGCCGAGACGGATGACGGCGATGTTTTCAAGAGCCTCCAGCCGGTCGGCGATCGTGGACAAACCGGAAATACCCTCCAGCAAATCGCTCTGGTCCGGATCGCCGGTCACCACCATCGTCGAATGCCAGCCGAGACGGGACATCAGCATCTTGAGCTGTCCGTAGGTGCAGTTCTGGGCCTCGTCGATAACGACGAAGGCGTTGTTCAGGGTTCGCCCGCGCATGAAACCGACCGGGGCGATTTCGATCGTGCCGTCCTCGATCAACTGGCGGACGCGCTTGCCGCCCATGCGGTCGCCGAGCGCGTCGTACAGGGGGCGCAGGTACGGCGCCATTTTCTCGTGCATGTCGCCGGGCAGGTAACCGAGCGACTCGCCCGCTTCCATCGCGGGACGGGAAAGAATGATCCGCTCGATCTCGCCTTTCTCGAGCGCTTCGACCGCGCTGGTGATTGCGAGATAGGTCTTGCCGGTTCCGGCGGGGCCGATGGCAAGCGTCAGGCTGTATTCGTCAATGGCCTCCATGAGGCGCTGCTGGCCTTCCGAGCGCGGCTTGACGTTGCGCATGTAACGCTGATCGCGGCGACCGTCGATTTCCTCATCCAGCGGATGCCAGCTCCGGTCCTCGAAAGCCGGATGAATGACGTTGCTCGGGTCGCTCTTGCGGTTCTTGCGGGCTTTGCGGGACATGGCAGACTCCTTTTGTTGGGAGTGGGGGAGAAAAAATAATAAAGCCGCATGCGGGGATGCGGCTGGCGGGAACGAACGGCGATGTGCGGAACATTACGCAGGCGAGCGTCGGGAAGCCGCCCTGGAAATTCATATGTGTCTGCGTTTCGATAAGAAATCAAGGAGAATCCTTGGATAAGACACGTTACGCAGCCATTCTACCAGAGGCGGATTCGGAAAGGAATCTTTTTGGGAAAGGCCTGTGGACAGTATGTCTACAGTTCCACGGACTGTCCGTAATCCGGGATCTCTGCCTGCCAGCCAAGTTCGCGTTCGATTTTATCCTGGAACGCCCCGGCGGAATCGGGTTCGCCATGCGTGAGAAAGATCCGGCGGGGCTCGGCGGACAGGCTCCGCAGCCAGCGAATCAAACCGTCCGAATCGGCGTGCGCGGACAAATTGTCCAGCCGGTCGATTTCGGCGCGGACGTCAAGGACTTCGCCGTGAATCCGGACAGTTTTCGCTCCGGAAACCAGATGCGCGCCGCGCGTTCCCGCCGCCTGGTATCCAGCGAACAGAATCGTGTTCCGGTGGTTTCCAATGTAATGCTTCATGTGGTGCAGAACCCGTCCGCCCTCGGCCATGCCGCTCGCTGAAATAATGATCTTCGGCATGACGTCCTCATTCAGTGCTTTCGACTGGGCGGCGGCATGAACACAGGTCGCCGTGCGGCAGACCTCGGCGCATTTTTTGACGGACAGGCGATGTTCGCCGTGGTGCTTGCGAAACAGGTCGGTCGCGTCGATCGCCATTGGGCTGTCGAGGAAAACCGGAATGTCGTGAATGCGGCGTTCGCGCTTGAGCTCGTGAATGTAATAGAGAATGCTCTGCGCCCGGCCGACGGCAAAGGAGGGAATAACGGTCGTGCCGCCCCGCTCCGCCGTCCGGTTGATGATTTCGGCGAGTTTGTCGGCGGGGTCGGTATCGATGTGGCTGCGATTTCCGTACGTGGTTTCCATCACGACATAGTCGCTCGCGGGCGCGGGCGCCGGCGGGGGCATGATCGCATCGCGATAGCGCCCGATATCGCCCGAGAACAGCACGGACGTCAAACCGTCGTCGATCCGCACGCTTGCCGCTCCGAGAATGTGGCCGGCACGAATAAGTGTGAAAGCGAGAATATCACTGAGCGCGTAATCTCTGTTCATCTCGACGACTTTAAAGGATTGGAGCGCTTCGCGCGCATCCTGCTCCGTGTAAAGCGGCAAAGCGGGCTTGTGGCGGCTATAGCCATAACGGTTTGCTCTCTCGGCGTCTTCCTCCTGGATGTGGCCGCAATCGGGTAGAAGGATGGTACAAAAATCGAATGTTGCTTCCGAACAGAAAATCGGTCCCCGAAAACCGCTCTTCACCAGCAGAGGCAGGTAGCCGCTATGGTCGACATGGGCGTGCGTGAGGAGCACGGCGTCGATGGTGGCGGGATCGAAAGGAAGCTTTGCACGGTTTCTCAGGCGAAGTTCCTTCTGTCCCTGGAATAATCCGCAATCGACAAGAACTCTTGTGTGTCCGTCTTCAAGTAAATATCTGGAACCCGTGACCGTGCCGGTCGCCCCGAGGAAAGACAGTTTCATGAAAAAGCTACTCCGAACCGATACCGCCAGTGCCTCACTTCAATCTACAGGCTTGCGACGCGGATGGAAACAGCCCGTTTGCGTACCAGAGACATTTCGACTTTTTGTGTCGCTAAACCAGTTGTTTGCTTGTTATGATTTGCCTAAAAAACTTGCAGAGTCCAAAATGAAATCAACGACACGGACAAACGACGGTAATAAAACAGAAGCAACGCAGAGACTATAGTTTTCACCCTTTCTGTCTCCTGCTGCAAACGCCCCGCCGATATTTTCGCGGGGCGTTTCCATTTTACGGCGTTTCGATTTTACGGGGTGGTTTACAAACCAAACCTTGCCCGTACGTATCGGCGAAATTTTTGTCACAGGTCGCCGGTTTTCGTTGCGGCGAAAAACTAGTTTATGCCATATGCGGACATAGGAAAATGAAAGTAACAGGGAATATGCGACATGGTATCCTCTAGCGGAACGTCCAATACGACCCCGATTCTTATCGGCACTGCAGCATTTTCATCGCTGGCTCTCAACGTACTGGCTTATTCATTTAACAGCGGCGAAACCGTTCCTGTGGCCGTTCTGGCCAGTGCGCTGGCGATTGTCCCGGCTATTTCGGCCGACGGACTCAGAGGTTGTTACAGACGTGAACAATTTGCTGCGGCCGGGGGGAGGACGCAAACAAGATATGCAAGGGACGGCGTACAAAAGGACGGGCCGCGGAAATGCACGCCGTTTTTCTCAATCGCGGCTTCTGCTGCCCTGCTTTATGTCATAGCAAGCAATGCCCCGGGTCTCGATCTCGGTGCCAACGCGGGGGAAATCGGTCATTTCTTCCGCGGCGACGTTCCGGAAACCGTTGAATTGGACCAGTCTCAACTGGTGGAATCCATCGCTCCTGCTCACCCAGAGCCTGGCGCCTGAACTACGAAAGGCTGCCGTTCTCCTTCCGAAACACGGCGGCCGTTCGTTCCTTTTTGTGTTCAGGAGAGAACTTTTTATTCAGCAGCTTCCGCATCGCCGTTTGTAATATCCATCGCGCCGATCTTCCGGCCGTACTCACCGGCGAAAACGTCGGTCTCAAAGACGTCTTCCCAGTTGCCCGTCGTCGAGGCCTTGGAATATTCGGTGGCTCGGTTTTCGAAGAAATTGACGTGCTCGGCGCCGTTGAGCATTTCGTCCATCCACGGCAACGGGTTCTTGTCCATGCCAAAGATCGGCTCGAGTTCGAGCTGTTGCAGGCGTCGGTCGCCGATATAGCGGATGTAGTTCTTGACCTCCTGCGCCCCGAGCCCCTCGACGCCGCCCATCTCGAAGGCAAGATCGATGAAATTGTCCTCGAAACCGACGATTTTCCGGCAGCTCTCGGTAATTTCGGCTTTGAGCGAGTCGTCCCAGATGTCCGGGTTTTCACGGATGAACGTGTTGAACAGGCGGATCATCGACAGGCAATGGAGCGTCTCGTCGCGCACCGACCACGTCACGATCTGGCCCATGCCCTTCATCTTGTTGAAGCGCGGAAAGTTCATCAGGATCGCAAACGACGCAAACAGTTGCAGCCCCTCGGTGAAGGCCCCGAACATGGCCATGGTCTTGGCGATATCGCGGCGCGAGCTCATTGAGGCGTTCTGCATGTAGTCGTACTTGTCCTTCATTTCCTTGTACTTCATGAAGGCCTGATACTCGACTTCCGGCATGCCGATCGTGTCGAGCAGGTGCGAGTAGGCGGCGATGTGAATTGTTTCGATGTTCGAAAACGCCGAGAGCATCATCTGTACTTCGACCGGGCCGAAGACCTGGCTGTAATGCTTCATGTAGCAGTTGTTCACTTCCACGTCGGCCTGGGTGAAGAACCGGAAAATCTGGGTCATCAGGTTCTTTTCGGCAGGCGTGAGCTTGTGTTTCCAGTCTCGAACATCCTCGGCGAGCGGAACCTCTTCGGGCAGCCAGTGAATACGCTGCTGCGTCAGCCACGCGTCGTAACACCACGGATATAGGAACGGTTTGTAGACGTGGCGCTCTTCCAGCAGCTTCGAGTCGGTCCGGTCGAGGTCGTTAACGGGCGTGCGGACGGGTTCGGACATGGGTTGCTCCTTCTTCTGGGTTCTGGAATGGGGCGATGAATTCCGGTGGCGGAAAATGATTCTACGAGTCAGACTTTCGCAAAAGGGAATGAAAATGTCCAGTATCAAAATCACAAAATATACGGTTTGTTGAAGGCGGTGCTACAATATATTGTGTGTGGACAATTTTATGTTTTGGGTTTTGTCGCCTCCGCAGTTTAGGGGTAAAATGAAACCTGCCACCAGTTTCAGGATGAAACGCCGATGATTGCAGGAACGCAAGGCTCCGCAGCCGGGCTGTTGCAGGCTGTTTCCAACAAACTCCTCGACAAGCCGGTGTCTGGCGCGAGAGGGTTGTCCGCCGGGCCGCAGATGCCGGGACCCGATGCACTCGATCTTTCGCCCGACGCGCTTGCCGTTGTCGCGGAAGGAATGGAAACGCTCCGGACGATTCGCGAGGGGCAGGAAGATCTGTTGCGAAAGGACATCGAATTCGCGTCGAAGCGCCTCGCGCAGATACGGGAACAGATGGACTTTGTCGGCGCTCTTCTGGCTGGCGGTGCCGATCCGGACGACAAGTCGGTGCGGGGCCACATTCGGGAGATCGGCAAGGCGCTCAAGCAGGTCGGTCATACGCTGCGCATGATGGTTCGCGGGGCGGAGCAGGCGGAGCTTCTCGGTTCGATTGCAGGAACGGTCGGCGAATTCTTTAATTCGGCGGCGGGCTATCAACCGGACGATGCTTTGCAGTCGTCCTACAGGCAATCCCTTACCGTCGAAATGACCTCGATCCGGATCACGCAGAAAACCGCGAGCCTGTCGATCTCGGAAGGCAAAGATGGTTCGCTGACCGCCGAAATGACATTGGAGGAAACGAGCTTTACCTTTCAGTCCGTCAACATCGCCTACGAGGAGAGTCAGACGCTGGCTGCTCCAAAATCCAGTCCGCTTGACGATCTGGTTGCTGCGTGGGCCTCGCTGGTTGACGATTATCTCTCGCTTGCCGATGATACGCCCCGTGCCGGTGGCGCTCTCGTCAGACAACTCGACGCTCTTTCGCAAAAGCTTGTCGCCGGGTTTCCGCAGCGACAGACCGCTCCCGGAGAAACCCTGGACGAGGCAGCTTAAATCTGCTCGCGTTTCTGCATGTTGGCGAACAATCCGTGCAGGGCCAGGTAAAGTACGCCCGCATTTAAAAGATGCCAGAAAAAGTGCACGCCGACCGGCAGCATCGAACATACCGCCATGTCGACCGACCGGAAGGTCAACGATACAGAAAACAGCCCCGTTGCTGCCAACAACGCGTAAGGCTTGCGCTTTCCGCTAGCGAGGTGGTAGAGGCTGAGCCCGGCTATGAAGAGCAGCGCTGGTGCATAGGAGATCGAACCGTTCAGCCATTCCTGGGGCAACATCCCGACTCCCGCGACCATCACCAGGAACAGGGCGAGCAGGGCCGAGTTCCTCCAGCAGCAAAGGCCCATTACCCGCCGTCCGTAGACATTCACAAAAACGATCTGGAAGAACAGGATCGGCAGGGTGTCGGCGAGCATCGCCCACAGAGTTGCGAAAGAATGAAACAGCGCCGAACCGATGCCGATAGATGCCATGAGACCGATGAGCAGCAAGCTTTCCCATCCGACCACCTGCTCCCGTCGCGCAAGACGCCATGCCAGGAAAGCGGCCAGCAGGAAGGCGGCATTTGTGAGGAAATTAAGCGGCTCGGCCAGAAGGCCCGGCCCGGTGCGTTCGCAGTATATATCGATGATCTCGTTCATGGAAAAGAGGATAGCACCGTGCGAGGGAACGGCAATATCTCCCCTGAAACGAGGCGACCCCGCATTCACCGGAGTGAAATGCGGGGCCCCTGAACAGCGTCAATCCAGTTTTCGCTGTATCGCTGCTGTCGCGATATCCAATGCCGGAAATGGCTTTTCGTTCCGCCAGTCGGGACATAATTCGGGGACAGAAAAAGCGCACGGAGGCATGTCGCCTAATCTTCTTCCCGTAACATTGCTCTGACGTTGTCGGCCACACGCTCCCGGTCAAGTGCTTCAATCTGCGCGCGGGCGCGTTTCATGACGGTGCTCTCCTGTTCCTTGCGGCGGATGGCGTCGGCAATTTTGTCGAGCGCTTCTTCGCCGATTTCAGCCCGAGCCTGCCGGACGTTGCTCATCGCCTCTTTCATTATGTCCTCGCGCGAGGGCCTTCTGCCGGCGCTTTTTTCTGCGGTCTTGGAGGCGGCTTTCTTCTTTCTGCCGAACAAACCGGGCATGGCGAATCTCCGTTGTGGTCGTCCGCCTATTGTACATGGATACGGCTTGGTGACCAAATCCTCGCTCACTCCACCTACCCTCCCCTGCGTGGGAAGAGGTCAGCCCATTAATATGAAATTGCGACGATCTCGATCTGCTCTTCTCCTCCTGCGGCGCGTACCAGCGATAGGTCGCCGACGCTCTTTTTCTGCAGCGCGCGTCCGACGGGAGAAAGCCAGTTGATTTTTCCTCGCTTAAAGTCGGCCTCGTCCTCGCCGACGAGCTTAACGGTTATTTCCGTATCGTCCTCTTTCGCGTAGGTGACGGTCGCGCCGAAATATACCCGGTCCAGATTCTTCTGCCGCGCCGGATCGACGATTTCCGCGTTATCGAGGCGTTTGGTCAGATAACGGACGCGGCGGTCGATTTCCCGCAGGCGCTTCTTATTGTAGATATAATCCCCATTTTCGGAGCGGTCTCCATTCCCGGCCGCCCATGAAACGATATCCACAATTCGCGGTCGTTCGTCGCGCAGCAGGAAGTCGAGTTCCTTCACAAGGGCAGCATGGCCTTCCGGGGTCATGTAGAATTTGTCGGTCATGAAATCATAAGTTTTGAGTTGCGAGTTCGAGTTACGAGAAATTCGCCTGACTCGTAACTCGCACCTCGTAACGCTCTAGGCCGCCTCCGACCAGTCGCGGTTATGGAATTCCTCCCAGCCGCGCATGTGTTGTTCCGGGCTCGGTTCCTTGGCGCCGGACCAGTGGATGATGAACTGGTCCTCGAAAGTCTTGGCGATCGGGCGTGAGCGCATGATGACAAGGCGCGTGGCCGGGTTACCGAGAAGGATGGCGAGGTTGCCGCCATAGGCCACGAACGGCACTTCGCCAAGCATTTCACGGCTGACCCACCGGTAGATCGGGTCGCGCGAGGCGAAATTGAAATTGCCGTACGAAAGGAGGACCCGCTCGTCAATATCCGTTCCCTGTTTGGCCTGCCACCATTTCTCGAGCGACTCGGGCGCGAATTCGGTCGGGTCGATCCCGTGGAGCCAGAAGGTCTTGATCCCGCTACGGGCGACGAGGATCATGTCGTCGATCAGAACCTTCATGAAATTACCGTCATGCTGTTCCATGCGGAGTTGATCGCGGGCCTTGTTAACGCCGCTGTCGCCGATGAATTCAAGACCGGCTTCCTCGAGCGTGCGGCGCAGGGCGAGGAGCGTGTCCTGCCGGGGCGCGACGATCTCGCGCTCGAAATTGTTGATGGCGTTGAGCGAAATGCCGGATTTTTGAGCCAGTTCCTTTTGGCTCCAGTTGATAAGGGCGCGCGCCGCCCGGACCTGCTGTGCTGTGAGCATGCTTTCTCCCTCGAATCACGTGACTGCGGGGTATTATACCCATAAAGAGTCTTTTTCCCAGAGCGAACGCAGGATTTTTTAAAAATTTCGCGAGAAGGTCCTTGCTGGACATTCGGGAACGTTTGCCGCTTTTGCGGGTAGCGGGTTGAAAATGGAACAAAGCCTTTCATATTAGGTTGGAACCGTCAGGCGCACTCGGCGCAAAAAATTATTGACCAATAGTGACTTAAGCAGAACAGAGGAAAAAACAATGAAAGGCGCATTTAGGATTTTGATGCTCACCGGCGCAACGGCCACTCTCGCGGCCTGTGCCTGCCCTGTCACGGGGGAGTATAACCAGACCCCTTACGGAGACCGGATCGACGCCAGCACGGCCGGATCCGGCGTAGCGATTTACGAAGGCCGTTGTGAGACGGCTGAGCCCATGCTTGATGAGAAGCCGCTCGTTCGTGAACGCCGCCAGCCGGTTCAGGAAGCCGAGCCGATCTTCCGCGAGCGGGTTCGCAAGTAAGAAAAAAGCGGGCTGGTGCCCGCTTTTTTTAGAGAAACCGGCAAGGTTACGACTCGCTGAACTGCTCGAAGGCCTTCCAGGCGTCCGCCGCATACATCAGTGCGGGGCCACCGCCCATGTACACGCACATCGAGAGCGTTTCGGCGATCTCTTCCTTCGTCGCCCCCAGTTTCGCCAGCTTCTTGGCGTGGAAGCCGATGCAGCCGTCGCAATGCTGGGTAATGCCTATGGCGAGCGCGATGAATTCCTTGGTCTTCTCGTCGAGCGCTCCGGCCTTTGTGGCCTCCGCCGCGAGGTCGCTGAATCCCTTCATCGGGGCGACCGCCCGCAGGCTGCCGAGTTGTTCGGTAATGTCTTTCGTGATTTCCTTGAAGTCCTTGCCGCTCATCTGTATGGGCTCCCTCTGGTTTGCAGGTGAATGGTCCGCTCAGAAAAATAGAGTAGCCGGTTCCCGGAGACCATGCGACAAATTAAACCGCCGACCGCCAGATCCGGCGGTCGGCGATTTGTTGAAATCGGGTATGTCAGGGGGCGCGTGGCGGCGCGTCTTCGGTGGCCGTGTCGTCGGCAGGGGGCTCGATGTCGACTTCTGGATAGGTAAATTCCTCTTCTTGAAGCTCGACATCCACATCCGGGACAGTCATGGTCCCGCGCTCCTCCTCAATGTCGATGTCGGCAGCGTCCACTTCGGTTTCCGGAAGCTCGCCGCCTTCGACGTCGACTCGCGGCATTTCCGCATCGCCGGAGACGTCTATATCAAGCGCCCACATCGCCGCCCAGGCGATGAGAACGATCACGATGATAACAAGTATAGTGCGACCCATTGGTTACTCCTCTCTCCCTTTTTTCCCCGGGTCCCCAACAACAGGGGGCCGGATTTGTTCCTCCCGGGTGCAGGTGGTCGGACCGGGCCTTGAGGTCTATATCAATAATTCGGTAGGTTTGAACAGTTTAGGAAAGGAGACGGGCGATGCGCCTTGCCGTCACCGTTGTGGCCGGTCTTGCCGGTCTCTGGAGTACAGCCGCTTGCAGCGAGGAGGCCGGTCCAGTGAAAACGCTCACCCCCATTCAGGAATATGTAGTCAGGCACGGCGGAACGGAAAAACCGTTTCAGAACGAGTACTGGGACAACAAGGCGGAAGGGATTTATGTCGATGTTGTCTCCGGCGAACCCCTGTTTTCGTCGACGGACAAATTCGATTCAGGCACTGGCTGGCCGAGTTTCAGCAAGCCGCTCAGTGATGGTGCGATCACCGAGGCTCCTGATCACAGTCTCGGCATGAGCCGCGTGGAAGTGAAGTCCAGCAAGGCAGGCTCTCACCTCGGCCACGTTTTTGCCGACGGTCCGCCGGAAGCAGGCGGCACGCGCTATTGTATCAATTCGGCTTCTCTGCGCTTTATTCCGAAGGGCGATCTGGAGAAGGAAGGATACGGTGAGTACCTCGCCCTGTTCGACTGAAGCGGGTTACCTTCTTTTCTCTTTCCGGAAGAGACGATGCTCGGCGATGTGCATGCCGCCATCGGCGATGGTTTTGAGAACCATGAAAGAGATAAGGACCAGGCCGTCGGCTCCATCCATCGTCGCGAAAAAGCCGCCGAGAATGATCGTCAGATGCATGGGAACGATCCGGAAGTACGGGTAGAACATCAGGGACCCGATATTCGGCTTCCGGTCCCGGAAATCCGCGCGGAAGTTGGCGACGAACGAAAATCCGTGCGCCCCCGCAAAGGCTGCCGCGCACAGGGCGAAAACGAACGCTTCAGCGCCATCGATTCCGGGAAGCGGCACGCCGTCCCACAGAAAGCCTGCATAAACGGCATGAAAAATGCCGTAATGGATGAGAAAGAAGAACGCCGTCTGGATCTTGGTTGCCTGGGTTGGCTCGACGGCACGGTCGTTGATCGTGAAGTTGTCTGTCGAGAATTCTCTCAGGGAGAGGATGCGTGCGAAGTTCGTCATACCGATGACGACGCTCTGCACCCAGTAGATCCACATGATCTCGGAGAGTTCCCAGCCTTGCAGCAGCGCCATGACAATCGAAAAAAAGTTCCCGGCCACGAGTCCCCAAAGCGAGGGGTCGGCGCGGTTCTCGCGAAGTATGGCCCCGATTGTGTCCGTCCGAGTTTCCATTCCCGGTTATTTTACCAGAAATAGCGGAATCGGAAAGCGTCATCACCGTGTCGTCCGGGGCCGGCTGGTCAGAACTGTCGCTGCGAGGCCGACGCGAAAAGGCTGAGCGTTTCTTCTTCATCGCCTTCGATGGCCCCGAATTTCGCGGGCACTTCACTGGATCGGGGAACGAAGTGATGCTTTTCCGCGAAGTCGCGGGGAACAAACGCTATGGGTTCGCCTTTGCTGTTGAAAATGAGAACCGTTTCAGTATGGAAATATCGTGTCATTGTGCACCTCCGAAGAGTGCACACCCTCGTGAAACTGTTTGTCGGTATATTTAATGCACATCGTATACTACAATTTTTGCGAGGATGCAATGGCCTGACAGCACCCCCCGATGCGCATTAAGAATTTGTAATGATACCGAAAAGTTCTGTTTATTCTCCGTCTGTCATCATATCCCCATGTCGCGCCTTTTCGGAGGCCGACGGTCCCTGGTTTCCCACGGGGAACGCCCAAGACTTGCGGTAGCGCCGTTCGGCGCTACCGTTTTTTATTGTCCGGGTCCCTTGATGAGAGATTGAAGTCTGATTTTTATATCGAAATCCTGCTGGGTCGGATCGCCATTTGCGTAGGGAGACATGACGCCGCGCTCCCAGTCCGAGTTTTGTTGTGCGCCAAGGTCGCTGGCAGTGCATCCCATGTTTTGGTTCACCAACATTTCCACGGCCTCCTGCGGATGGATTATGCCGAGAGAGTGTCCGAATTCATGCCTGACCAGCCTTTCGAGGCTATCGACAGGATCGCGGGTTCCCGATCCATCGAAATTCTTCAGACCGGGAACGGCGACGCCGATGACCTGGACGCCGGGTGAAACATAATCGTATTCCGGGTCGGTGTGGTCGTGGGCGGGGAATGATGCAAAGCCCCCACCGTATTCGTCATTGTGAGCGATAATCGCAAGATCGGGCTTTTCGTCATGGTTTACGAACTCAATGTTGCCCTCGTACCAAAAGCCAATTCCTTTTTCGATGGCTTTCCTCGCGCCATCCGGAAAACGGTCTGGTGCTCCCACCGTGAAATTTGCGTCAAGCCAGGTCTTCATTTCCGGGGTCATGATATCGGGAGGGAATTCGTTTTCAATCAGCGCAACTCGCAGCGTTGGCGACCGCATCATCTCAATTCCGGCCGGTCGACCGTCATTCATCAGTACGGTGTGTTCGAGCAAGGCATTTTTACAGGACGGGCTCAGCATAATCCAAGGATGAGGCATGCCGGTTAATGTTTCGCTAATCGGGGCGCGATCGTGCTCATTGCGTTCACGTTCCTGAAACATATCAGAAAAGATTTGACATATAATCGTGTCGATGTTAGGGAAAATATGAAACAAGCTTCATCGGCAATGCAACGAGGCTTCAGAAGTCGTGGGAAAACGCGCGGAATTTCACTTGCAGGGGCGGCTGGATTTCGAGGACTCGATCTTCGGAGTTCTTGGCGATGGCGCACGCCTCCTGATGGTGACGATGGTCCCCCCGGGCCTTTCCAAACCTGAAGAAAAACGATTCAAACAGAAACATGTCGACATTGCCCAAAACAGCTTCATCCCGCTTGGCCACGTGCCTGAAGCGGCTCTCTCTTCTGTGTTCAGCGAGGCCGCCCGCGGAAAGTATTTCGGGATGGACCTCGCCAGCGGATATCCGGTTGACCGGATGCTGGAAATTATGATGGATGCTGAAAATCCGAAGAATGTTATCTTTTGCCGAGACCGGGACATCTTCCTAGAGCTTTGTACAAAGCTCGGAGTCAGTCTGCGCGATTTGCGCATGGTTGCTGGAATGGGGCGCCTGCTTGAGCAAAAAACGGCTTCGAGAAATCCGGAAAAACGCGTGATTTCAAGTGAAGCCTATAACCTTTCGCGCAAATTGCTCGCCTCGCAGGTTCCGATTACACTGGATATTCCCGGGCAGCCCGGGGTCATGTATTCGGCTAATCGAGAGTGGGCCAGACAGACAGCAAGAAATCTGTCTTCGGCCATGAAATACCAGTTTCAGTCGCTCGAGGGCCGTTCAGGGACGGAAAGGCACCACAGCCGGTATTATTTGCCCTTTGAGCGCTGTTTTTTCGAATGCGTGGTTCCGCCCTCGATTTTCGGAGGGCGTCCCGAGACGAAGTTGCTTTGTTTGGCCACGCTGTCGGATGAGGGTCAAGACCCGGAGAATTTCACGTTGTCCGTAACCAGAAAGGTCGGAGAACAATATTTGCAGGGGGCGCTTCTGGCCCATATCCGCGGTGGAGTCATGCAGGATGAACCTTTGGTTGACATGGATATGGTTGATAACAGCGCAGCTATCCATCTCGTCCGGATGCCGACAATAATGCCGGAATTCGTATCGCGCGCGGCCCGCGAAGTTCTTCGCGCGCTTGAAATCATCAACGCCCCCCGGGGGCGGATCACACCTGTGGACGATATGGGGATTGGCGCTGCCAGAAGACGCCAGGGCGACGATGCGTCTTATTTCCGTTACCATCTTGTCGATTTGCCTGAGCCTCTTGTCCCGGGACTCGCCAGTCGTTCGCAAGGAGGACGGTCCCGGGAAACCAGCGGGGAGGACGCCTCGGGCTTCCGGCAACCATGGCACATCAGAAAAGGGCATTTGCGGACCTTCCATACGAGCAATGGCCCGGAGATAAGATGGGTCGGACCGTACCCGGCGGGAGACCCATCGCGGGGAATCTCGGCCAGGTACGAGCGGGCGGGCGGTCCTTCATAAGGAGCCCGGCGTCTGCGGTATTGCCGCGGAAAGGCTGTTGAAATGAAGAGCGACACTTGCATGCGGACGGAAGTTTCTGTATAACCCTGCCAGACCAACCCGGAGTTTTGATGTTTAGTTATCGAACCACACAGCTTGCCCCGCACTGCGCGTCGGCCCGAAAGGCCGAGGCGTCGTTGCCGCATTCCATGCTGGCCATCCGGTAATATCCCGCCGCCAGCTCGCGAAACGCGGTACAGCTGGCGGCAAAATCTCCCTTTGACAGTTTGAAGATTTTGTTCTGCCTTCCCGAACTCGAATTGAGAAGGATCAGAACCTGTGCGTTCTCATTATTACGGCGGCGGAGGCAAGCTCCGCCGAAGCCGGACCCGCGCGTTTCACGTCGAAAAGGCGGAATTCCGGTGTTGTCGCTGCAAGTCTATCGTGGGCGTTAACATTGAAATGGGCACCGCCCACCGCAACCACTGCCCTTTGTGCCTGTGGTCGCGCCATGTCGACACGAAGCCGGGGAACCGGGCTTCGAACTGCCATGGCGGGATGGCGCCGGTCGGTCTCGCCTTTGCCCGGAAAGGGGCAGACAAATTCGGACGACCGCGGACCGGCGACGTCATGCTTGTACATGTCTGCCAGAGCTGCCGGGCCGTGAACCTTAATCGCATCGCCGGGGACGATTGCCCGGAGGCGATCATGGCGGTATTCACTCGCTCGCTTGGCCTCGCAGCCAGCGACCGGGAGCGCCTCGCCTCACAGGGCGCGGTACTGCTCCCGGCAGGCGACGAGGAAGAACTGCGCGTCAGCTTGTACGGCAAATTCGTCTGATTGAAGGCGCGGGAACCGTTTGTGAGGCAAAGGCACAAGATGGTTTCCGCGCCTCGTGTCGTGCTGACGGACGGGGAAAGGATAAATGTTCTTCATCGTTTTCTTTCAACAGGGTATGATATTGGTGCTGGATGGTAGAGGTGTTTCGTGCCGTTTTTTCCGCTTAAGGACGAGCGAACCTATGATGCGACCCCGGTCCTGACATTTGTGTTCGTCGCGTTCAACGTCCTTGCCTATGGACTCAGCGCGATGGTCGTGACGTCGGATAACCGGGAGATGGCGTTCGCCTTCCTGAACGACTTCGCCGTTATCCCGAGCCAGCTTCTGGGCCGGGACCCGGCATCCGGCGTCCTTCCGGAATGGACAACTCTTGTCACCGCGAATTTTCTGCACGGCGGGTTGGAGCATCTCGTTGGCAACATGGTGTTCTTCTGGATTTTTGCGGACAACATCGAGGCTGCATTCGGCCATGTGCGGTTCCTGCTCTTTTGCCTGCTTGCGGGTGTGGCGTCGATGGGGGCGCAGGCGCTTTTCTATTCGACGGACGTCCCGGTTCTGGGTTTCAGCGGCGTTGTTTCGGCTGTGCTCGGGGCCTATCTCGTCCTGTATCCGAAGGCGAAAGTGGAGTTGCTCTCCCCCACTTTCTTCTGGGCGTATTTGCGCATGCCTCTGACCTTCAGCGTTACGGCGCGGTGGATCATTCCCCTCTGGTTCGTGCAGGATTTTTATTTCTGGGCCAGTCGTGCAGAGGATGTGGGTATTGCGTATATGGCTCATATCGGCGGTCTGTTTTTCGGGCTGGCCGCCGCGAAACTTCTCCATGTCAATCACGGCTGGTACGAATTGCGCGAACTCAGACGCAGGGAGCTTCGCGCGGCCATAAAGGCGAACCGCAGGCGCAAGAACAAGGATGAAGAAGTGGGTGATGATGTCGGTACGACGTCAAGCCATCGGCCAGAAGCCGCCAGGCCGGCGCCAACCGGCCCTTCCAGCGACCCGTGGACGCTCGACTAATTGCTTTGGCTTCGCCAAACCAAAGCCTCATTGCCCTCCCCCGCAAGCGGGGGAGGGTTGGGTGGGGGTGAGTCAAGCTATCTGGAAAATTCTCCAGGGTCTCCGTACCTTTTGTCAAAACTATAAAGGGTTAGGTACCATGTTTGACTATTGTAAGCATCAGGATTGTCTGTTGCCTTCTGGCGATTCTGTCTCCGCCGCATTCGGTGGGCGGGTGCTGTCTTCTCGGTACCTCGACCCCTTGATTTTCGGGCCGCGAGACAGACATTGCTACGTCACCAGGAGGACAGCATGAAAGAAAGCCGTGACATCGAAAAAGACTATCCGATCGACGAGTTCGTCGCCAAAATCCGCCGTCTTGCCGATGCGCTGGAGAAGGGTGAAAAGTTTGAGATACGGATCGCCGGGGAGCGTATTTATGTCCCGGTTCGCGCGCAATTCAACATCGAGCACGAACGCGGCGACGGCGAAGAGGAGGTCGAATTCCAGATCAAGTGGAAGACGGAAGAGTAGGCAGGCGTATCGGCGAAGCGAGCAAGTACGAAGCGGAAACAGCATTGTTGCGTGCGATGGCCCCGCACTGGTAGTCGGAAAAGTTCTGGAAGAGCAATATCTTGAAAATGTTTATCTCGTTCGCTCCCGTGTAGCGTCCGGCTCCTTGTCCCTGCGGCCCCGCCAGCTCGTTCTGCAGGGCTTGTGAACTGTTTCCGCGGGTATGCGTTGGCAGTTCTGAGAAAGAAAAGGAGCCGGACATGCGGGTAACCAACACTATCATTTTGGCGGCGGTCGCGGCGCTTGGTCTTTCGGCTTGCGGGACCAGCGAACCGACGCTGGGTTCTCGCCTCCAGGATCGGGGCGACGCCTACACTGCTCTTGGCGAAAAGTGGGAGGCGGGCAGCGACACGATCGAAAAGGGCCGCGAGCTTGTCGAACAGGGTGAAAAGGAGATCGCAGGCGGCGAGCAGAAGGTGCGCCGCGGTCGCGAGATGATCATTGAAGGTCGCAAGGATGTGCTGCAGGTTGAAAGCAGTCTTGGATTTCGGGAGTGAGCTGCCGTTATTCGCGCGCAGTTTCTTGTTGCGGGAACGCCAGCCCAGATCCGGACCCCTGCGAAGCGAACGAGGCGGGTTCGAGGCAGGAACGCGCATCGAAAAATCCGTTTTATAGTTCAACCGAAACCGGGAGCCGGGAAACGACGAGTATCCGCTAGCGGGGCGGCTTACGGGCTCGCGCGATCCTGGAGGGTTCGGGAATGCTGCTTCCGGCGGGCCAGCCCTCGCGCTGGCGGTCCCGGCGACCGTCGGTTTCTTCCGTCTGGTCGTGGAAAAGGATCGTCGTTGTCGGGAAGGGGATATCGATGGCTTCGCGGGCGAGCGCCTCCCTGATGGTCGCCAGAACCCGGCCCCGCGTCCGCAGGACGTCCATTTGCTTGGGGCCCGTCCACCACCAGACGCGGATCATGACTTGCGCCGGCGCGAGGTCGGAGACAAACGCTTCCGGCGGCGGGTCCGGCAAAACGCCCTCAACCTCGCGCAGGGCTTCCCGGATCGTTCGGACCGCCGCGGGAATTTCATCCCCGTAACCGATGCCGACATCGTATTCGCTCCGCCGCACGTCGAACGCCGTATTGATCGTGACGCTGGAGGTATAAATGACGCTGTTTGGAATGAGAACCTGGCGACCGTCATAGGTGCGGATCACCGTCGCGCGAGTCTGGATGCGCTCGACCGTGCCTTCAAAATTGCCCGCAACGATCTGGTCGCCCCGCCGGAACGGACGCCGCAGAAGGATCAGCACGCCCGCGAGCAAATTCTGGAGAATGTCCTTGAAGGCAAAGCCGATGGCGACCGAACTGATGCCGAGCGTCGTCAGAAGGTCAGAGACGCCAACGCCCGGAACGATGATTGTGACCGCGATCAGGAATCCGAAGATGCCGACGATCCACTGGACCAGCGTGCCGAGCACATTGCCAAGATCCTCGCGGCCGCGCCGGGCCGCGCCGTGCCGGATCGCGTATTTGATCACCCTCGCCGCGACCAGGATGAACAGGAAAAACAGCAAGCCAATGACGAGGTTGGGCAACAGGCGGAAAAAGCCATTGGCGATGGCCTCCACCTTGCCCACGGCAAGAACGAAGCCGTCGCCAAGTTCGTCCAGTCCTGCCGGCTGATTGTTGGCCAAAACTTCCTCCGGGACATACGCGGAAACAAGGGTAACCGGTCGGCGCGCCGCTCGGTTCCGGAGGGATGTCCTGAAGTTTTTCCCTTCGCTGCACAGAGAACCCGGACGGGAGAACCCGGCCCGCTCTGTGCCTTCCGTGGTCTCTGTGTGGAAGAAATATGAATCGCAAAGACGCGAAGGCGCGAAGAGGGCAGCGCCCTGTCCTTCCGATGGAACGGAGCGACGAGGAATCTTTGCCCCTGGCTTGCTATAATGATCCCTCCGCTAAAGCGTTCGGGATGACTGGAGGGGAACTTTGTGTTCTTCGTGTTCGTCGTGGAGCGAAGCGGCTTCGTGGTTAAAAGAAAATACACGCTGTCCTTACATCCGTCATTGCGAGGAGGGCCGCGAGGCCTAACTAAGAATTTCAACTCCGCTTCGGACCAATCTTACAAAATCACCCGCATCGGAAAAATAATTCTTAAAAGCATTTTTGATGCCCTCGTTCGTATCTGATCGGACAAGAACAAGATCATCGGATTCTAAGATAGTCTTCTCGAGTTCGAAGTAGACCCTTGTAGCTTGCGGCATGGAGTCAAAGCTTCGAATTGTGATTTTGAACTTCCCTTCCTGCTGGCGAGACATCAGTATAAGCGCCTTCCGCTTCTTCGGTACCTTTACTGAAATAATTTGCAATGTTTCAAGGTACCTAAGTAAGCGTAACTGCCCATCCAGTTCTTTTAGGTCGCTAATCAAATTCGCGTTTGACAAATCAGGGTAGCATGAGTGTAGTCCTTCATGTGCCCTTGCGATGAGTTCGCTCGACAAGCGAAAAAATTCTTTTTGCTCCTCGCTCCCTTGTCCAAATTTAGAATGATTTCCTGTTAGCGCCCCGGCTATTTCGACCGCGGTTGCCCAAGAGTGTTGCTTGCTCGTCCGGTACTGAATCTCAACTTTCAAGCCGTCCCATGGTTTCCCCCCTTTATGCTGAGATTTGTAGATATAGACATCGTGAATGCTTCGATATCCGCTTGCTCTAGGGTTCAGGATATAGTTGTAGGGGTCGTCACCGTCTCTATAGAGCTTATGCTTAAATCGATTTTTCTCGTGTATATTCCTACGAAAATCCTCTAGCTTCTGAATGTTAGGAAATATTAAACGACAACCCGCAACATCATGCATGTTCGAAAGGGCCATCGTGGGCTCTCTTCGCAATTTATCGAAAATAGTTATTCGTCGTTTAAGACGCTGAGCGAAGACGACGTCTTTGCTTCTGATGCGATTCCTTAAGCTAGCCTGCCATGTGTTCAAAACGTGATTATGCGAAGCTCTCCAATTTTCGATAATGACAAGGTCGTCCAGACATTCCACGCCGTCTCGAACCTTTTTTCCCGCATTGTTAATCCGTGTATTGGAATACTGCGGATAAATGTCGCGTGACATCCCCCTCACTCCCACTCAATCGTCCCCGGCGGTTTACTCGTGATGTCGTAAACCACGCGGTTTATCCCCCGCACTTCATTCACGATTCTATTCGCGACGCGGCCTAAAAACTCGTGGTCGAAATGGTAGTAGTCGGCGGTCATGCCGTCGGTGCTTGTGACCGCCCGCAGGGCGCAGACGTAATCATAGGAACGCGAGTCGCCCATCACGCCTACGGTCTTCACCGGCAATAAAACGGCAAAGGCCTGCCAGATCGCGTCGTACAGCCCCGCGCTGCGGATTTCCTCGATAAAGATTTTGTCGGCCTTGCGCAGGATGTCGAGCTTTTCGCCGGTGATATCGCCGGGGATGCGGATGGCGAGGCCCGGGCCCGGGAAGGGGTGGCGCTTGACGAAATCCTCGTGCATGCCGAGCTCGATGCCAAGGGCGCGCACCTCGTCCTTGAACAGCTCGCGCAAGGGTTCCACGAGCTTCATGTTCATGCGCTCTGGCAGGCCGCCGACATTGTGGTGGCTTTTGATTGTGACAGAGGGGCCGCCGGTAAAGCTGACGCTCTCGATCACGTCCGGATAGAGCGTGCCTTGCGCGAGGAAATCCGCGCCGCCGATCCGCTTCGCGCAGTCATCGAACACGTCGATGAACGTGCCGCCGATGATTTTGCGCTTCTTTTCAGGGTCGCTCACGCCCTCGAGCTTGCCGAGGAACAGCGCGCTCGCATCCTCGTGAATGAGCGGGATGTTGTAATGGTTTTTGAAGAGCGCGACGACCTGTTCCGACTCGCCCGCGCGCATCATGCCGGTATCGACATAGATACAGGTCAGTTGATCGCCGATCGCCTCGTGCAGGAGCACGGCCGTGACGCTCGAATCCACGCCGCCCGAAAGGCCGCAAATAACCTTTGCGCCGCCGACCTGCGCGCGGATTTTCTCAATCGCTTCGGCCTTGAAGGCGGCCATGGTCCAGTCGCCCGCACAGCCGCAGACCCCGTGCGTGAAGTTCCTGAGAAGCTGCGCGCCGTGGGGCGTGTGAACGACTTCCGGGTGGAACTGCACACCGTAAAACCCGCGCGCCTCGTCGGCGACGAATGCGAAGGGCGCGCCCTCGCTCCTGCCGATGATGCGGAAACCTTCGGGGAGGTGCTCGACGCGGTCGCCGTGGCTCATCCAGACCTGTTCGTGCGCGCCTTTCTCCCAAAGCCCTTTGGTGATCGGCGTTTCGTCGAGCACGTCCACGTAAGCCCGCCCGAACTCGCGGTGGTCGCTGCCTGCGACCCTGCCGCCGAGTTGTTCGACCATCGTCTGCTGGCCGTAACAGATGCCGAGCAGCGGCAGGTTCATCTCGAACAGCCCCTCCGGCGCGCGGGGAGACCCGTCTTCGGTGACGCTGCACGGCCCGCCCGAAAGAATGACGCCCTTGGGCGCGAAGGACCGGATGCGAGCCTCGTCCGCGTGATTGAACGGCCAGATCTCGCAATACACGCCGCTTTCGCGGACCCGGCGAGCGATCAGCTGCGTGACCTGCGAGCCGAAATCGAGAATGAGAATGCGGTCGTGATGCTGCGTGATTTCGGGGGAGGTCTGGCTGTCGGCGGTCATGGGCTTCCTGTTCGCGCAAAAGGGGTTACCGGGAGTGATTTTTCTCATACAAGTTTTTGCGCGCAAAGGCAAACGCGGCGGGAGGGACAGCAAATAGAAGTGCAAGCGGCTTGAAAAACGGGTACAATCGGTACGGTTTATCAGGAAGGAGACAACCAGATGTTCGGCCTTTTCAAGCGTTCAAAGACGGAAGACACCGGCTGCTGCGGCGGTCAGAAGAAGGAAGAGAAGAAAGAAGGGTGCTGCGGCGGCGAAGGGCGCGCGCACGAAGACAAGCACGGTGCGGGGCCGGGAGTTTCCCATGGTGGCTGCTGCGGCGGTCATGGACACCAGCATTCCCACGCCGACGAGGACGACGACGTAACGACTCCCGGCGGCGGCGGTTGCTGCGGCGGGAAGCATTAATAAGCGAAGCCTTACGTTCGCGCTTCTTCCCGCTTCCCGAGCTTTCGGGCCAGGTGGTGCGTGGCGACAATCACGAAGCCCCACCCGGCCAGACCGGCCGCGAGATAGGCGGCCGATTCCGGCGTCGGTTCGAGAACGATCTGCGTCAGCGAGTCGCCAACGAACCCGCGCGCGACCGCGCCGGGGATCAGCGAGAACAGCGTTCCGAAGATGAAAACCGTAAACGTAATCGACGATACGCCCGCCGCGAGGTTCATCGCCCCGTAGGGCGCGATCGGCACGAAACGGATCGCCGTCATCCCTGCGATGCCGGAATTCCTGAGCGCTTCGTCAATCTTCCGGAGCCGCCGACCCATGAGTTTCCGCAAATGCCTCCTGCCCAGAAGTTCGCCGACCCGGAACATGATCGCTGCCGAGAGCATCGCTCCGGCCAGCGCATAGAGTACGCCCCAGAGCGGCCCGAACACCATCGCCGAGACGAGGTTCATGACCGTAACCGGGAACATGACGAAACCTCCAACGACGAACACGGCGAGCACCAGCGGAAACGCCCACGGCGTGCCGTGCGCCCGTTCGAGAAACGCCCGCAGTTCGTCCCGGCTCACCGGGCTTTCCCAGTCTAGCGCAAAACCGACGGCCAGCGCGATGCCGACCAGCACCGCCGCCCCAGGCGCAAGAATCAAAATCCGGCGCGTTTTATTTTTCATCTGAAATAGGGTAGGGCAGGGGCAAGGGATATCCACCGCGCCGCCTCCCTTTGTCATCCGGACAGAGCCCGGCTTCGCCGGGCGACGAGGGATCTCGTGCAACGGGGAGAATGCGGATAAATATCCCTCGTCGGCGGCTTTGCCGCCTCGCTCGGGATGACGGAAAAGGCTGGCGTCGGTCTTAAGCTTCAATATCCACGAAATGCTCGCGTTTCGGGTCTTCGCTTGCGAGTTCGCGGCCTTTTTTCGGCGTGCGGATGGTCGAGTGCGGATTGCGCAGACGCTTGTTCTGGAAGAAGGGCGTGTCAATGGGGCGGATCGGGATCGGCATGTTCTAGACCTCCATATCCACGAGGTGGCCGCGCATCTCGGCGGCGGCGTAGTCTTCGCCTGGGCGTGGCACGGTGCGGGTGATGCGGGTTTTGAGGCCCTTCTCGTCGACGATGATCGTTTCGCGCCCCGCTTCGGGTGCGCTGCGCCATGAGGCGAGCGTACGCGGGTTTTTCTCGCCGCGCGGGACGAGGTCGATGCCGTGGTGCCGTAGCGGCACGCGCGCGTGCCACACGCCGTAGGCTGGGATGCGGCTGTCCATCGCCGTCTGTCCTCGAACTGGTTTCGCTTTCCCGGTCTAACGGCCCAAAGGTTAAAACGTTCGCAGCCAGCGCACGGGGAAAGGGGTGCGTTTCGAATTTAGTGATTGTTTTTGCGGCGCTGTTTTGTATATAAAAATTTCTATGGACACGAGCGACCGTCAGAACCTGCTTCTTCTGCGACTTATCAGCCCCTGGATGTGAGGGCTGACCATTCACGCTCGCCCGGCATTCAGGGGCTTCTCCTAACGGAAAAATTCGATTATCAATCTTTCGGCAAGAGGAAGCACCAGAGCTATGTCCACTGAACACGTATCCGGCGGCAAAGACCGCATCATCATTTTCGATACCACCCTGCGCGACGGCGAGCAGTCTCCAGGCTGCTCGATGAATATCGAGGAAAAGGTCCGCATGGCGCACCTGCTCGATGAAATGGGCGTCGATGTCATCGAGGCGGGTTTTCCAATCGCTTCGCCCGGCGACTTCGAGGCCGTGCAGGAAATTTCCCGCGCCGTGAAGAACGCAACCATCGCCGGTCTCGCCCGCGCGAAGAAGGGCGATATAGAGGCGAGTTTCGAGGCGATCAAGGACGCGCCGAAGCGCCGCATTCACACCTTCATCTCCACAAGCCCGCTGCACATGAAATACAAACTCCAGATGCCGCCCGAGGCGGTGCTGGACGCGATTGTCGAGAGTGTCACATTTGCGCGTTCGCTCACAGACGATGTCGAATGGTCGGCGGAGGACGGGTCCCGCACCGAAGATGACTTTCTGTGTCAGTGCGTCGAGGCCGCGATCAGGGCGGGCGCAACGACCATCAACATTCCGGACACTGTTGGCTATACGACGCCCGCTGAATACGCGGCGCAGTTTGAAATGCTGCGCAATCGTGTGCCGAATATCGACAAGGCGATTTTGTCGGTTCACTGTCACAATGACCTGGGGCTTGGCGTTGCGAACTCGCTCGCAGGCGTGCGGGCAGGCGCCCGGCAGATCGAATGCACGGTCAACGGTATCGGCGAGCGGGCTGGAAACGCGGCGATGGAAGAAGTCGTTATGGCCATGCGCACGCGGCCCGATGTCTATCCGTTCGAGACCGGCATCGAGACGACGATGATTACGAGGGTATCGAGGGCGCTCTCTGCGATCACCGGTTTCAGCGTCCAGCCGAACAAGGCCATTGTCGGTGCGAACGCTTTCGCGCACGAGAGCGGCATCCATCAGGACGGCATGCTCAAGAACGCGCAGACCTACGAAATCATGACTCCCGAGAGCGTCGGTCTGAAGAAATCGGAACTCGTCATGGGCAAGCATTCGGGTCGCCATGCCTTCAGGGACAAGCTCAAGCAACTCGGCTACGAACTCGGCGACAACGCCATCGAGGATGCATTCGCGCGCTTCAAGCGACTCGCTGACAAGAAGAAGCAGGTGTTCGACGACGACATCATGGCGCTCGTCGACGACGAGATTTTGCGTATCGGCGACAAGATCAAGTTTGTCAGCCTGCAGGTTGTGGCTGGCTCGACCGGACCGCAAAGCGCCGAGCTGACGCTAGAGGTCGAGGGGGGGACGAAGAGCGCACGCGCCGAAGGCAACGGCCCGGTCGACGCCATCTTCAAGGCGATACGCGCGATTTGTCCGCACGAAGAAGCACGGCTTCTTCTTTACCAGGTACACGCGATTACCGGCGGCACGGACGCGCAGGCGGAAGTGACTGTGCGTCTTGAGGAAAATGGCAAGACCGTGAACGGGCAGGGGGCCGATCCGGATACGCTCGTGGCTTCATGCCGCGCGTATCTCCATGCTCTTAACAAGCTGATGGTCAAGCGGGAGCGGCGTGCCCCGGATGAAAGTTTGTAAGGGGGCCGCAGCGCCAAACGTCCAAAAAATATGAAACTTTTGTTATCTCTTTGGCAGGCTGGCTAAAATCTTGCCTGCCAAAGGGCTCCTCCTCGTTGACTTCTCCACCCGGAATCCCTTATTTATATCCGCAGGGAGGTACCCTCCCCGGCTGCGTGTGCGTAATCGTTCATTTTCAGAAACCGCTATGATCAAAGGACTGGTAAAGCAAATTTACCGCGAGAGTGCGCGACCCCTGCGCGACGATTCCGAGTTGGCCGGAATCGTCAGGCTGTGGCTGCGCGCCGGTTATGGTCGGTCCTCTATTTTTGTAATTCGTGAAAGGCTCGATCCATACGGAATCGATGCCGCGGAGTTTGTCGAAGCGTTCGATTTCCGCTCCCGGTCGATCGCGGGTTCGGTTGTGCCGGTCACTATCAGGATATGGAAGGACGGAACCTACGATTTCGATTTCGGACGCGTAAGTCGCGTCAGGCCGCCCCTCATTCCGAAAGCGATGGATCCTTATCGCCATTCGTAGTTGGCATGCAAATCACGCATGTCTACATTTCTTCCATTGCATATCGCATCAGAAGCGGCTAGCCTTTCCGCATATCGACTCTTTCAAATGACAGGAGAAATGTGCGTGAGCAGAAAACTTTTAGCCGCCACGATGTTCGTGGCGATGAGCGGATCCGTGCCGGCAATCGCGGCGGAGCCATTCGGCGAAATGCCGGGCGAGCTGTCAGCCAATGTGGCTTTGACGAACAACTATATCTTCCGCGGCATCAGCCAGTCCGACGAACACTGGGCCCTGCAGGGCGGGTTTGACTGGGAGCACGAAAGCGGGATTTATCTCGGAACATGGGGTTCCACGGTCGACTTTACCGACGCGCAGGTCGAGATTGACGGTTACGGCGGCTGGGCCGGGGAATTCAACGGCATCGGCGTCGATCTTGGCGCGATTTATTACTGGTACCCGGGCGCGGACGGTAACCGCAACTACGACTATTTCGAAGTTGCTGGCAGCCTGAGCTATGATTTCGAAATCGTGGAAGTGGCCGCCGGGGTTAACTACTCTCCAGACTATTTCGCAAGCTCGGAAGATTTCTGGTATCCGCATGCCGATATCTCCGTTCCTCTTCCCTATGAGTTTGAACTGACCGCTCATGCCGGTTACAACGACATCGAAGACGAAGTCGCATTCGGGGTTCCGGATTACTGGGATTATAATGTCGGTGTAGGCTATAATTTCTACGGTTTCGATCTGGCCCTTCAGTGGGTCGACACGGATCTCGACCGGAACGAATGCGCCGATGGATGCGACCAGAGCCTCGTCCTCACGGTATCGAGAAGCTTCTAGTCACGCAGGGAGAATCCGGCGGGCCTGACGAAAGATGTCATGGAACATTTCTTCGGTCAGCCGCCGGGTTTGCGTGTTGTAACGCGAACAGTGGAAACTGTCGATCAGTAGACGTCCGCCGGGAAGCGGGTGTTCTGCGCCATGGGCGAACGGGTAATAGCGCGCCTTGACTCCTGTTGCCTTGAGAGTCGCTTCATGGGCGATTCTCCCGAGAGCAACAATTACGGAAAGATTTTCCGCCGCCGCGAGTTCGCCCGCAAGAAAGCTGTTGCAGGCCCTGATCTCGGAGCTCACCGGCTTGTTCTCAGGTGGTACGCACTTGACGGCGTTCGTAATACGGCAGTCGACAAGCGTGAGGCCATCCTGTGGATCGGCCCGGTATGTGCCTTGAGCGAATCCGAACGCGATCAACGTCGAATAGAGGAGGTCTCCGGCATAGTCCCCGGTGAAAGGCCGTCCGGTGAAGTTCGCCCCGCGCAGGCCGGGCGCAAGACCGACGATGTAAAGCCTTGCATCGCTATGTCCGAATGGGGGAACCGGAGCGTTGTATTTGCCCGGGAACGTCACCCGGTTCTCTTCGCGGAACCGGGCGAGACGGGGGCACAGGTTACAGTCCTTTTCTGGCAGGGCGCAGTTGGTCATGGTGGAAGTTATGGCCGGTATGCGCCCCGCGATCAAGGCATGTTAGCGCGATTGCATGAAATCCGGCTGGGAATGGTCGTCTTCTGCTATCTCCGGAACGGGTTCCTGATAGCGGTTGTTTGATGTCCGGGCAATCTCCGGAGCGAGATTCGTCAGATCGAGGAAGTGATCGGCCTGACGGCGAAGCTCATCAGCGACCATCGGCGGCTGCGACTTGATCGTGCTGACGACGGTCACGCGGACACCTTTGCGCTGAACGGCTTCGATAAGGCGGCGGAAATCGCCGTCGCCCGAAAAGAGCATGATATGATCGACATTATCGGCCATTTCCATGACATCGATGGCAAGCTCGATATCCATGTTGCCTTTGACCTTGCGGCGGCCCTGCGGGTCGATGAATTCCTTGGTTGGCTTTGTGACCATCGTGTAGCCGTTATAGTCGAGCCAGTCGACAAGCGGGCGGATCGGCGAGTATTCCTGATCCTCGATCAGTGCTGTGTAGTAGAAGGCGCGGACGAGACGACCCTGGGCGGCGGCCCATTCGAGAAGAAGCTTGTAGTCGATGTCGAATTCGAGAGAACGCGCAGCGGCGTACAGATTCGAGCCATCGATGAAAAGGGCGAGCTTCTCCTCCGCATAAAACGGAACGGTGGTCTTGGTGGTCTTCTTCATGTCAAATTCCTTGTCTTGTATAGTGACTCTTGGGGTTTTCTTAACCGGAAAGGATCCGGGACAATCGACACAGGCCATAAAATCATTGGCCGACACATTAGTATATATTCATATAATCGTTTTCAAGTCTTTTTAAACGTTCCTCACAGCTTCGCGCCGGTAAGTATTCGATTGCCGGAAATCAATGTTTTAGGGGATTTTGGCTTGCGCGTTTCCGGGAAAGGCATTATAACCCGGACTGAATTTCCGCCAACTGAAGAGAGGATGCCCCATGGCGCGCGTTACCGTTGAGGATTGCGTAGAAAAGATTCAGAACCGTTTCGAACTGGTGATGATCGCCTCGCAACGGGCTCGCCGGATCGGTTCCGGCGCCGGTCTGACCGTGGACCGGGACAACGACAAGAATCCGGTTGTTGCGCTTCGCGAAATCGCCGGAGAGACGATTCCGGTCGACGACATTCGCGAAGAACTGGTTCGCAGCCACCAGAGGATTATCGTCAGTGATGACGAGGAAGAGCAGGTCATCGATCTTATGGAGGGTGAGGAAGAGTGGAGCACGCTCGCTTCCCGGAATGCCGAAAGCGAGCTGTCCGCGGATGAGGAATCGTTTGGCGAGGGTGAAAGCGAAGACGGAGAACCTTCCCTCGAAGACATCGCTGGCGGTTATTCGGAAGACGACGAGATTTAGCCGCGAACGAAGTTCGGGGAATCACGAAGGCCGGATTTTCCGGCCTTTTTTATATGCGTCTGAAAAGATATATTAACTTATGGAAGGATAAAGTTCTCTTTCCATCACGCAAGTCCTCTTGCAGAAAGGTTTTCCACTTTGCACGGCACGGGCCAGGAACAGGTCTTTGAGAATCTGTTTGCGCACAACCCCGATCTCGACCGGGACGTTGTGCTCAAGGCCTACGAATTCGCAAAGAAAATGCACGAGGGGCAGACGCGTGCTTCTGGCGACCCGTATTATCTTCATCCGCTTGAAGTTGCGGACATTCTCGCTGAAATGCACCTCGACACAGCTACGATCGTCACAGCCATTCTGCATGATACGGTTGAGGACACCGCGGCCACGCTCGAGGATCTTAAACGGGAGTTCGGGTCCGAGGTGGCCGATCTCGTCGACGGTCTGAGCAAGCTCGCCAAAATCCAGGTCCAGACTGTCGAGGGCAAACAGGCCGAGAATTTCCGCAAGCTTGTCCTTGCAATGTCGCGCGACATTCGGGTTCTGCTTATCAAGCTTGCGGACAGGCTGCATAACATGCGGACCCTTCACCACATTGCCAAGCCTGAAAAGCGCCATCGCATCGCGCGAGAAACGATCGAAATTTACGCGCCGCTCGCCGAGCGTATCGGCATCCACAAGATCAAGGAGGAACTCGAAGACCTTGCCTTCGCCTTCATGAATCCCGAGGCGCGAGAGAGCATAACCAACCGTCTGTCTTTCCTGCGCAAGGAAGGCACGGACATGGTCAACAAGATCATCCGCGAGCTTGAAAAGCACCTCGATACGGCGGGCATCAGGGCGCAGGTGACGGGCCGCGAGAAAACCCGCTACTCGATCTGGAAGAAGATGCAACGCAAGAACGTCGCCTTCGAACAGCTCTCCGACATCATGGCCTTCCGGATCGTTGTCGCGGACATCGCCGAGTGTTATCACGTGCTCGGTCTGATCCACAGTCACTATCCGACAGTGCCCGGTCGATTCAAGGATTTCATTTCGACACCCAAACCGAACGGGTACCGTTCGATCCACACCTCGGTGATCGGTCCGGAAAGCCAGCGCATCGAGGTACAGATCCGCACTCGTCAGATGCATGAGGAAGCTGACCTCGGGGTTGCCGCCCACTGGGCGTACAAGCAGGGCGAGGAGCAGACCGTTCTCAAGAACATTCGCGAGTATCGATGGATGCGCGAGCTTCTGGATATTCTCGAACACGAGCAGAAGGCCGAGGACTTTCTCGAGAACACAAAGCTCGAGCTGTTTCAGGACCAGGTTTTCGTCTTCACGCCGCGCGGTGACCTGATCGAGTTGCCTAATGGCGCGACGCCCATCGACTTCGCCTACGGCATCCACTCGGACATCGGCGACAAGTGCGTCGGGGCCAAGATCAACGGTCGCATTGCGCCTCTCAACACGCGGCTCAACAACGGCGACCAGGTCGAAATCATCACGGCCAAGACGCAGAATCCGTCGCCGACATGGGAGCGTTTTGTCGTCACAGGCAAGGCGCGCTCGCACATCCGCCGCTTCATCCGTACGCAACAGCGCGGCGAATATGTTTCGCTCGGTCGCGCGATGCTCCAGAAGGTCTTTCGTCATGAGGGGTACGACTTCACCGACAAGGCCGTCGCAGGAGTTTTGAGCCACTACAAGGCATCAGAAGTCGATGATATCTTTGCCAATATCGGCTCCGGGCACCTCGTGGCGCGGGATGTGTTCAAGGCAATCTTCCCCGGCCATCAGGCGCAGGCTCAGAAAAAGGACATCGTACCGGGCGAAATTCAGGTCAACAAGAAACAGGTGATGGGCAAAGACGCGCCGATGCCGATCCGTGGTCTCATCCCCGGCATGGCAGTTCATTTCGCGCGCTGCTGCCACCCGCTTCCGGGCGACCGGATCGTCGGGATCGTGACAACTGGCAAAGGCGTGACCATTCACACGATCGATTGCGAAACGCTTGAGACGTTCGCGGATACGCCCGAGCGCTGGCTAGACGTTTCATGGGGCGAGGGTCCGGACGCGCCCGAGGCTCATGTAGGCCGGATCAATGTGACGATCTCGAACCAGCCGGGGGCGCTTGGCACGATCTCGACCGTTATCGGCAAGAACGGTGGCAATATCACGAATCTTAAAATCACAAGCCGTTCCCTCGATTTCTGGGATATGCTGCTCGATATTTACGTAAACGACACAAAGCATCTGAACAACATTATCGCGGCTCTCCGCGCGACACCGCAAATCGCGAGCGTGGAGCGGGCGAGGGGCCGGTAGTGGGATATCGGTATCCAGATATCGTTTGTCCTGCTTTCGAAATCTGCTATCTGATATCTGGCTTCCGATATCCGGTGTCTGAAATCAATGTTCAAACGACGCAAACCACGGGGCACATTCGAAAACATGCGCGAGGCTCTCTGGCCCGCCATGGGCTGGGCGCGCGTGTTTCACTATTACCGGCACCGGATTTTTCGCGGGGGCGACTCCACCTATCGTGTGACGGCGGGACTGGCCAGCGGCATTGCGGTTTCGTGTACGCCGTTTCTCGGTACGCATCTGATCCAGTCATTCTTTCTTGCGAAGATTCTGCGCGCCAACTGGGTCGCTGCGCTTGCGGGGACGCTATGGGGTAATCCCTGGACGTTTCCGTTTCTGTTCGCTGCGTCGTACGCAAGCGGCGCGTGGCTCATGCACCTCGGCGGGTTTGAAGACGGTGAGATGATGCTGCCGACTCATGTCGATCTTGAGTTTTTTATCGATCGTCCATGGGATTTTCTCGCGTATCTTGTCGGCCATCCGCTGGAATTGCTGTTGCCGATGACGCTTGGCAGCGGTCTGATCGCCGGGCCGCTCTTTTGGTTCGCCGCTTACGGGATCCTCTACTACCCTGTGCGTTTCGCGCAGGCGGCCTATGCCCGCCAGCGGATACTTTTGCGCCGCAGGCGAGAGGATGAACAGGGATGATCATCGGCACGGGAAACGATCTTATCGATATCCGCCGCGTCGAAAAAACCCTCGGGCGTTTTGGCGAACGGTTCATACGGCGCTGCTTCACCGACATTGAAATCGCCACGGCGGAACGCCGTCGGGGCGCGGGGCTGCACATTGCCACCTATGCCAAAAGGTTCGCGGCCAAGGAAGCATGTTCCAAGGCGCTTGGATCGGGCTTCAGCCACGGCGTTTTCATGAGGGATATCGGCGTCGTAAACGACGCAAACGGCAAGCCGATCTTGCGTCTGACCGGCGGGGCTTTGCGCCGTCTTAAACAGATAACCCCGACCGGGCGGCAGGCGGCCATTCACCTCACCATGACCGACGAGCCGCCGCTGGCCGAGGCGATTGTGATTATCGAAGCCATCTGACGGGCAGATGGGACGTTGCCTCGACCGGGGAAGAAGACTATCCTTTTCTTCTTTTAAATTCTTGTGTAGAACCTGCCCATGTCGAACGATCAGAACCCCGAAACGGACAAGATTCCAGTTCCTGGCGAGGAGCAGGGGAAGGCGCACGAGCCACCCATGACTGCGCGCGAGGAATGGATGGAATTCCTCAGGACGGCAGCGATCGCTGTGTTCCTCGCATTGCTGATCCGCACGTTCCTGTTCGAGCCGTTTAACATCCCTTCGGGATCGATGAAGCCGACGCTCGAGATCGGGGACTACCTGTTTGTCTACAAGCCTGCCTATGGTTACAGCCGCTATTCCTTTCCGTTCGGTCTTGCGCCGATCGAAGGGCGCGTCATGTCGGAAGAGCCGCAGCGCGGCGACGTCATTGTCTTCAAGCTCCCCACCAATACGCGGGTAGATTACATCAAGCGCGTGATCGGTTTGCCGGGCGAATCCGTTCAGGTTGTCGACGGACGCCTTTACATTAACGACGAGCTGGTTCCGCGCGACGCCGTGGGAATCAAGCGCGTCGATGACGGGCCGTTTTTCACCAACATGGTGGAATATCTGGAGGAACTGCCGGGCGGCATTATTCATCAGATCTACGAGGAAGGGGACGACATGCCTCTTGACGACACGCCCCGCTATGTCGTGCCGGAGGGTCACTATTTCGTCATGGGCGACAACCGCGACAATTCCCAGGACAGCCGTGTACCCGAGGCCGTCGGGTTTGTGCCGTTTGAGAATATCGTCGGTCGGGCTGATGTGATTTTCTTCTCGACCAACGGTTCGGCGGAGTTGCTGGAGTTCTGGAAGTGGCCATGGGCCATTCGTTACGGTCGGATACTGGAAAAGATCGAGCCGGTCGTCGTGCCGCCAGCACCAGCGGAGGAGGACGCCGAATGAGTCCCGAGCCGCTCGCGCGCCTTGAGGAAGTGATCGGTCATCGCTTCGAAAATCAGGCGCTTCTAGAGAAGGCGCTGACTCATTCCAGTGCGGGTCGTCCAGTCAATTACCAGCGTCTTGAGTTCCTCGGTGACCGCGTTCTCGGGATCATCGTCGCCGAGTTTCTGTTCCGTAATTTCCCGAGGGAGAACGAGGGCGACATGGCGCGGCGCTTCTCGGCGCTCGTCGATCGCTCGATGTGCGCCAGGGTCGCTTCCGCGATCGAGCTTGGTGGGTACGTATTTCTTTCGGACGGCGAGAAAGCGGCCGGGGGAGCGCAGAACGAAAACATAATGGCTGATGTGGTCGAAGCCCTCATCGCGGCTGCCTATCTCGATTCAGGTCTTCCGGCAGCCGAAAAGATCGTGCTAAGGCTCTGGGGCGACAATCTGTATGAGATGGTCCGTCCGCCCGTCGACCCGAAGACGGAACTGCAGGAATGGACCCAGGCGCGCGGTCTCGGTCTTCCCTCTTACGAGCTTGTAGGTCGCACCGGGCCGGACCATGCGCCGGTTTTCGACGTCTGCGTCCATGTCGAAGACCATGCTCCCGTCCTTGCTCAGGGGACCTCGCGCCGTGCAGCCGAAAAGAACGCGGCGGCGCTCCTGCTCAGACAGTTGAAAAAAGTAGAAATGAGATGAAACAGCGTTGCGGTTTCGTGGCTGTTGTCGGAACTCCAAACGCGGGCAAGTCGACCCTCGTCAATGCGCTCGTCGGCACGAAGGTCAGCATCGTCTCTCCGAAGGTCCAGACGACGCGCAGTCGAGTGATCGGAATCGCCATTCAGGGCGAATCCCAGATTGTCTTCGTTGACACGCCCGGTATTTTTGCACCCAAAAAACGCCTTGAGCGGGCTATGGTTTCCGCAGCTTGGGAAGGAACCAAAGACGCCGATGTCGTGGCTCTCGTCGTCGATGCGCAGCGAGCCGGACGGGACGCCGGGCTTGGGGCGCTGCTGGACGGTCTGAAGGAGAGCGGGCGTCGTTGCATCCTCGTGTTCAACAAAGTCGACCTGGTCGAGAAGCCAAAGCTTCTGGCGCTGTCGAAAGACTTCAACGATCGGCTCGATTTCGCTGCAACCTTCATGATTTCGGCTCTTAAAGAGCAGGGGCTTGGTCCCTTGATGGCCTTTGTCGCGCGCGAGATGCCTGAGGGACCGTGGCTGTTTGACGAGGACGCGGTTAGCGATATGCCGATGCGCCTGATGGCCGCCGAAATTACGCGCGAACATATTTTCCGCCAGTTGCATGAGGAACTGCCCTACGGAATGGCTGTGCATACAGAACATTGGGAGGAATTCGAAAACGGCGCGGTGAAAATCGACCAGGTGATTTTCGTGTCGCGGGAGGCCCACAAGGGAATTGTCCTTGGCAAGGGGGGGAGCCGGATCAAAGCGATCGGCGAAGCGTCCCGGCGTGAACTCGCGGACATCATGGAAACGGATGTCCACCTGAAATTGTTCGTTAAGGTCCGCGAAAACTGGTCAGAGGATCCGGAGCAGTATGCCGCCCTCGGCCTTGATTTCAATGTTTGAGTTTTTCCGAACTTTTCCGCGATCTTTTTATAAGAACTTGTGGATAAAGCACTTTTTTATAGCAAAAGTAAAATCTGTCGGAGATTGATGTGGATAAGCGCCACATTGCGGCCACGTTCTCTGGCCCCCCGAATCACTGCCTGCTAGGTTGGCCCCATCAGTTTCAAGTGGGGTGAGGGTCTGGTGTCGGCAATGATCGACCGTCCCTCCTGTCAACCGGTGGGAAAGGAAAAACTATGAGCTGGACGGACGAACGCGTAGAACTTCTCAAGCAGCTTTGGGGCGAAGGAAAAACCGCCGCGGAGATCGCCAAGGAGCTTGGCGGCGTGACCCGGAACGCAGTGATCGGCAAGGCGCATCGTCTCAAGCTTTCCAACCGCGTTTCCCCGATCCAGCAGAACGACAATGTCAAGGCGACGGAGCCGGAACAGCCAAAGGTCGTCAAGGCGCCCAAAAAGAAAGGTGGCGTCAAGCTTGCCGACCTGAAAGACCGGATGTGCCGCTGGCCGGTCGGCGACCCTCGCGATCCCGAGTTTCATTTTTGCGGCGATCATGTGGTGCCGGGCATGCCTTATTGCGAGGAGCATGCGCGCGCAGCCTATCAGGCGGCAAGCCGGAGTCGGACGTTGCAGGCTGAGGATTTCGAAGAAAAGGAAACCGCAGCCGATCTCGATTTGGAAATCAAGCACGCAGCGGCAGGGTAATCGCGTATCCAAAGTGATTTTTTCCGAACGCCCTTCCGGTTTCAAGGAGGGGCGTTTTTTTGTTGGCAGGGATGTTGCGTGTCAAGCGGAACGCAACTAAATGAATGCGATAATTAGCTTGTCCTGATATTCTTGTGGTAACACGGCCCTGACGACGGATTTGTTCGATGCGCGCTACCTATTTTCCTGCTCTGGCCATTGCGGTGGCCGCAATTCTCTGGATGGTGTCCGGACTCCTCGTCGGGGACGATGAGCGCAGCGCCAAGTCTTTGCAGGACTCCGCGGGCCAGGTCGAAACTGGAAGACCCCTGCAGGACGTGCGGGTGCGGACCGTCGTTGCGGCTCCCTTCGTAAACGACGTTGTTGTGTCGGGGCGCAGCCAGCCTTCGCGCGCAGTGGAAATTCGGGGTGAAGCGACAGGTCTGGTTGAGGAAATTCTTGCCGCCGAGGGCGATCATGTGGCGCAAGGCGACGTTCTTGTCCGGCTCGAGGAGCGAGGCCGCGCCGCCCGGGTGCGGGAGGCCAAGGAACTTGTCGCCCAGCGCGAAGTCGAATACAACGCCGCCCAACAGCTCGAAACGCAAGGATACAATACCCGCATTCGGCTTGCCGAGGCTTCGGCTTCTCTGGAAGCTGCGCGCGCCGGGCTGCGTCAGGCGGAAATCGATCTCGAAAAAACGCAAATCGTCGCGCCGTTCGAAGGTGTCCTCGGCGACCAGTTTGTCGAGTCGGGCGACTACGTCACAGAGGGTACGCCGCTTTTCAAGGTTGTCGATCTCAACCCGGTCGAATTCGCCGGCTATGTGACTGAGCGCCATGTCGGCTCCATCGATGTGGGCCAATCGGCCAAAATCGTCTTTCTCGACGGCCACGAGACGGAAGGCGTTGTCACTTTTGTCGCTCCCGAGGCGAATCCCGACACCCGGACCTTTCGCGTGATTGTTTCTGTGGACAATCCGGACGGGCTGATCCGCGGCGGCCTGACGGTCGAGTTGCGCCTGCCGCTTGCCGAACGTATGGCGCACAGGATTTCTCCTTCCGTGCTCTCCCTGAACGACGAGGGGGTCGTTGGGGTCAAGCTCGTCGGCGATAGCGACGAGGTGCAGTTCGTCCCGGTCGCGATACTCGCGGATCGACCTGGCTTCATGCTTGTCGGAGGGCTTCCTGAAAAGGCGCGGCTGATTACCGTCGGGCAGGAATTCGTCATTGATGGACAAAAGGTCAACCCGGTCCTGGCGGAAGGCGACGGTCCGCTATGATGGCTCCGATAATCGACTCCGCTGTTTCCCACAGCCGCACTGTCGTTTCGACCCTGGTGCTGCTGCTGATTGTCGGGACGTATGCCTATATCACGATTCCGAAAGAATCTGCTCCGGACATCGACGTGCCAATGATCTACGTGTCGACCTCGCTCGAAGGGATCGCGCCGGACGATGCGGAACGACTCCTTCTGCGTCCGCTTGAGCAGGAACTGGCGACAGTCGAGGGCGTGAATGAAATGAAGGCGACGGCCTATCAGGGCGGCGGATTCGTCCTTCTCGAGTTTATGGCAGGGTTCGACAAAGACCGCGCCATCGACGACGTGCAGAAAGCGGTCGATCAAGTTCGCCCCGAACTGCCCGATACGCTGGATAGCGAACCGAAGGTAACGGAAGTGAATTTTTCGCTGTTTCCGGTGCTGGTCGTTACGCTTTCGGGCGACATTCCCGAACGTACGCTGTTGCGCCTCGCCCGAAATCTCGAGGATCGTATCGAGGCCATTCCGATGGTGCTCGAAGTCAATATCGCGGGCGACCGCGAGGAACTCGTCGAGATCGTCGTCGATCCGGAACTCCTGGAAAGCTATGCGCTGCGCGGAGACGAAATTCTCGCGTTCTTCCATCGCTCGAACCGGCTTGTCGCCGCCGGGAATCTCGATACCGGCGCGGGTCGTTTTGCGATCGAGGTACCGGGTCTGTTCGAGACGGTGAATGACGTTCTGGACATGCCGGTGCGCGCATCTGGCGACTCCGCCGTTCTTGTGCGCGACATTGCCGAGCTTCGCCGGACGTTCAAGGATCCCGAAAATTTCGCGCGCCTGAACGGCGAACGCGCGATCGCCCTTGAGATCGTCAAGCGTTCGGGGGAGAACATCATCGATACCATCGCGGCGGTTCGCGAAACCGTGGAACAGGAACGCTCCTTCTGGCCCGCAGGCGTCGAGGTGACTTACACGCAGGACGAATCCGAGCATATGCGCACGATGCTCAGCGACCTGCAGAACAACGTCATCAGCGCGATCCTGCTTGTCATGGTCGTCATTGTCGCCGCGCTCGGCATGCGCGCGGCGGGGCTTGTCGGCATCGCTATTCCGGGCGCATTTCTGACCGGTATTCTCGTGCTCTGGATCATGGGACTGACCGTTAACATGGTGGTCCTGTTCGCGCTCATCCTCTCGGTCGGTATGCTCGTCGATGGCGCGATTGTCGTCGTGGAATACGCCGACCGGAAGATGGCGGAAGGCATGCACCGGCGAGAGGCTTTTGCGGCGGCCGCCAAGCGAATGGCCTGGCCGATCACAGCCTCGACGGCGACGACGCTTGCGGCCTTCGCTCCGCTGCTGTTCTGGCCGGACCTTGTCGGCGAGTTCATGAAGTTCCTGCCTCTGACCCTTATCGCCGTGCTGGCGTCATCGCTGCTGATGGCGCTCATCTTCGTGCCGACGCTCGGCTCGCTGATTGGCAAGGCGGGCGCAGCCAGCAACCCCGATGTCTTGCGCAGGCTGGCGGCCGCCGAGCGGGGCGACGTGCATGAAATTGGCGGTCTGACCGGCAAATACATCGCCGTCCTCGACCGCGCGCTGGCGATGCCGGGGCGGATTTTGCTCGCGGCGGTTGGCGTTCTGGTCGCTGCGCAACTGGCCTATGTGACCTTCGGCAAGGGTGTTGAATTCTTTCCGGATGTGGAGCCCGAACGCGCCTCGATCCTCGTGCATGCGCGCGGCAATCTGTCGATTTTTGAGGAAGACGCGCTGGTGCGCGAGGTCGAGGAACGTATTCTTGGCATGGATGGAATAGAGTCCATTTACACACGCTCCGGCAAGGCGACCCAGAGCGGCAGCGATCTTGCCGAGGACGTGATCGGTCAGGTCCAAATCCAGTTCGAGGACTGGGACCGGCGCCGTCCGGCCAGTGAAATCCTCGCCGACATTCGCGCCCGTACAGCGGACATCGCCGGAATTGCGGTCGAACCGCGCGAGCAGGAAGAAGGGCCGCCGACCGGGAAGGCCGTGCAGGTGCAACTCGCCTCCCGCAATCCTGCCGTTCTTGACGATGGTGTCGAGGTCGTTCGTCGGGCTCTTCAGGAGATCGGCGGCTTCCGCGATATCGAGGACAGCCGCCCGCTTCCCGGCATCGACTGGTCCCTGCAGGTCGATCGGGCGCAGGCGGCGAAGTTCGGGATCGACGTGACGTTGCTCGGCTTTTACGTGCAGATGGTCACGCGCGGACTTCAGGTTGCAGAGTACCGTCCTGACAATGCTGACGACGAAATCGACATCGTCATTCGTCACGGCCTCGATCAGCGCACGCTCGACCAGCTCGACCGGGTCCGGATTGAAACGGCGCAGGGATCGGTACCGATCTCCAACTTCGTCAGGCGCGTGCCGGAACCGGCGCAGGGTGTCATCAACCGTTCCGACCAGCGCCGCATCATGACGGTTCTGGCGGGCGTGATGCCGGGTGCGAACGTGACGGCACGGGTCGACGAGGTAAAGGCCTGGCTTGCCGCCCACCGGGACCTTCTTGATCCCTCGGTCGAAGTTTCGTTCCGTGGCGAGGACGAGGACCAGCGGGAAGCCGGCGCGTTTCTTGCGAAGGCCTTTGCGGTTGCGATTTTTATTATGGCGATCATCCTCGTTACGCAGTTCAACAGTTTCTACAGCGCGTTCCTGATTCTGACGGCGGTGATCATGTCGACGATCGGGGTTATGATCGGGCTGATTGTGACGGGTCAGCCCTTCGGGATCATCATGAGCGGCGTTGGCGTCATCGCGCTCGCCGGGATTATCGTCAACAATAATATCGTCCTGATCGATACTTACGATTACCTGCGAAAGAACTACGATTTCAGCGTACGGGAAACCATTTTGCGCACGGGAGCGCAGCGTCTCCGGCCTGTGCTTCTGACGACCGTGACGACGGTGGTCGGGCTGATGCCGATGGTCCTTCAGGTCAATATTGACTTTATCTTCCGTAACGTCAGCGTTGGTGCGCCGTCCACGCAATGGTGGGCCCAGCTTTCAACGGCCGTGGTCTTCGGTTTGACATTCTCGACGGTTTTAACGCTCGTTGTGACGCCCGCCGCGCTCATGTTCCGGGAGAATGCGGCGCGTGGTTTTGACAAGGGAAAAGACTGGATCAGCGGGGCGCTGGATGCGATCCTCCGAAAGAGGCAATCAAGGTAACCTTGAAGGCTTCGCGGCCCTTTTCAACCGACTGAACGACCATTTCGACTTTCTGCCCCGGAACGAGTCCTGAAATTCCGTTGCGGTCGAGGCAGGTCTTGTGGACGAAAACGTCTTTCATGCCGTCATCGGGAATGATGAAGCCAAATCCTTTGTCCGGCTTGTACCATTTTACGATCCCGGTCATGGTTTGCAGCTGAACCGAATTGTCCACGTTCGTCAGGGGGTCGAGGTTACCGGGATCGATCACCTCGACGATTTTGGTGACCTGATAACCTTTGGGGCTGCCCTTTAGAACACATTTGACGATTGCGCCTTCGCCGAGCGCAGTCAGGCCGGCGGACTGCAGGACAGTGATATGAACAAAAGCGTCTACAGGGTCGTCGACCGGAACAAGAAACCCAAACCCCTTGGTTGCATTGAACCATTTCAGTCTGGCAACCACAGGTTCGAGGCCGTCATTGTCGGCAGCGTCTGGAAAGAAGGAGTTTGAAGTGGTCTCGCGCAACGTAATTACCTGAACTATATCAATTACTAATATACCGCTTCTAATAGTGTTCAAAATATGCCCAAAAAATATCAAGGATACCAGACTTTTTTTGCGAATACGTCTCATCGGCGGAAACCGGGCAGTCCGGGGGCATGGGTGCGGGCCGATTGTGCCGGGGGTCGCATTGGACTAAAATCGTCAAAATTTCTGGAGACTGAGAAAACTGTCCGGAGGCAGGCATGCCCGATTATCCCTGGCTGAAGTCCTATTCGAACAAAGTCGACTGGTACGCCGATACGACCGGAAGACCTGTTTACGCCATGCTCGCCGAAACAGCCCGGCGCTTCGGTGATCGCCCGGCTCTTGACTTTCTTGGGCGGAAATGGACATGGGGCGAGATTGAGTCTCTTTCCGCGCGGATGGCGAAGGGCCTGCAGGAAAAGCTCGGTGTGAGAAAGGGTGACCGGATCGGGCTCTTCCTGCCGAATACGCCTTATTATATCGTCGCCTATTTCGCGGTCGCCCGGGTTGGCGCGATCGCCGTCAACATGAATCCGCTCTATGCGGAGCGCGAGCTTGGCAACCTGATCGAGGATTCGGGATGCCGGATCATCGTGACGGTTGATCTCAAGCTGACCTGGGACAAGATGCACGCGATGCTGCACGCGAGCGCCCTGCAAAAGCTTGTGCTCTGCCGGTTTGCCGATGCGCTTCCCTTTCCGAAGAACCTGTTGTTCCGGGTCGTGAAGGCGTCGGAAATAGGGAAGCCCCGGCATGAGGACCGTTTTGTCTGGTTCGACGATCTGCTGAAGAATGACGGCAAGTCATACGAAGTGCCCATTGATCCGTTGAAGGACGTCGCCCTGCTGCAATATACGGGCGGGACAACCGGTGTGCCGAAGGGGGCTATGCTGACTCATGCGAACGTTACAGCAAATGCCGAGCAATGCCATCTCTGGTTCCCGGACAGTCGCGACGGCGAGGAAAAAATGGTTGCCGTTCTTCCGTTCTTCCATGTCTTTGCCATGACGGGGATCATGAACATGAGCGTGCGCAAGGGCCTCGAGATCGTTGCCCTGCCGCGCTTCGACCTGAAGGCGACGCTCGCCCTCATAGATCGGTACAAGCCGCATTACTTTCTTGGTGTTCCCGCGATTTTTAACGCCATTGTCAATTTCCCGGGCCGGGACAGGTACGATCTGTCCTCGCTGCGCTTTTGCGTGTCGGGCGGCGCGCCGCTTCCGATTGAGGTCAAAAAGAGCTTTGAGGACATCACGGGCTGTTCGGTCGTGGAAGGCTACGGCCTGTCCGAGGCATCGCCCGTCGTTTGCGTCAACCCGGCATACGGCAAAAACAAACCCGGCTCCATTGGTTTGCCGCTGCCCGGCACGATCGTCGAAATCGTCGACATGAAAACCGGCGAGAAGCAGGGCCCCGGCCACCGGGGTGAGCTCTGCGTGCGCGGACCGCAGGTAATGGCCGGATACTGGAATCGCGAAAAGGAAACGGCGGCGACTCTGAAGGAAGGTTGCCTGCATACGGGGGACGTAGCCATGTTCGACGAGGAAGGCTACTTCTTCATCGTCGACCGTATCAAGGACATGATCATCACGAACGGTTACAACGTATACCCCCGCAATGTCGAGGAAGCCATCTATCTTCACCCGAGCGTCGAGGAATGCGTCGTCGGCGGTCTGCCGGACAAACGCCGGGGGGAAATTGTCAAGGCGTGGATCAAGTGTAAGGACGACCGCTGCATGACCGAAACGGACCTGCGCGAATTTCTCAAGGACAAGCTTTCTCCGATGGAAATCCCAAAACAAATCGAGTTTCGCAGGGAGCCGCTGCCGAAAACGATGATCGGGAAACTATCCCGAAAGGACTTGATTGAGGAGGAAATGAGGAAGAAAGGATAGGCGTGGGTATTACGCCGTGCACAGGACGCGTATGGTTCATCTCATCTTTTGTTGGAAAAAGGAGACAATTCATGCAGGGCTCGCCGGGTTCAAACGCGCAGGAAACGCAAGGGCTTTTGTCGCCGATGCTGCGCGACATCCGCCTGAACAGGGTTTCGCAGTTTATCGATCCCGGTTCGCTGGTGCTCGACCTTGCCTGTGGAGACGGGTATTTGCGCCAGCGACTGCCGAAGGGGTGCCGGTATCTCGGTGTGGACAGGCGGCAGACGGGCGGGAAAAATTGCGAAGCCGGTTTCCTCTGCGCGGACCTGTGCGATCCTGGCGCGTTCCGGACGATCCGCGAGTGGTTGCCGGGAAAGCCGGATTTTGTTCTGTCGGTCGCGTTTCTCGAGCACATCACGACGCCGGAGGCGTTCGTCGGGCAGTGTCTGGACCTTCTTGCCGACGGTGAGAGGTCGGCCTTCATCGGTACGACGCCGCACCCAAGGGGCCGGATAGTTCACGATACGCTCGCAAAAATCGGGCTTTGCAGTCAGGACGGCGCTGAGGAGCATGAAACGTTTCTCGGTCGGGAGGCTCTAAGCGATATCGCGAGCCGTACGAATTCAAGACTTGATCACTACAGCAAGTTCCTGTTCGGTTTGAATCAGGTGTTTGTTTACAGAAGAGACTGAAACGTAGCCACAGCCCGTCTCCGTTCCGGCAAAGGCGATATCGGGGGGAGACGGGGGGCGCCATTACGGGTCGGTCTTTACTGGCAGGCGAGGCATTCCTCGTACTTGTTCTCTTCCTCCGCCTGTTTTTTTTCAGCGTCTTCGAGGGTTTTGGCGCGTTGCCAGCTGGCGTGGCTTTCGGCGCGCTGGATGGACTTGGAACGACAGTAGTAGAGGCTTTTCACGCCTTTCTGCCATGCCTCCCAGTGGATGCGGTGCAGGTCCTTCTTGTGGACGCTCGCGGGCAGGAAGATGTTGAGCGACTGGGCCTGACAGATGAAGGGCGTGCGGTCGGCTGCGTGTTCGATCAGCCAGCGCTGGTCGATCTCAAACGCCGTCTTGAACACGTCCTTTTCCTCGTCCGAGAGGAAATCGAGATGCTGGACCGAGCCTTCGTTGGTGAAGATCGAACTCCAGACCTCGTCGGTGTTTCGGCCTTTCTCTTCGAGCAATTGTTCCAGATGCTTGTTCTTGACCGCGAACGAGCCCGAAAGCGTCTTGTGCGTGTAGGCGTTGGCGGCATTCGGTTCGATGCCGGGGCTTGCGCCGCCGCAAATGATCGAGATCGAGGCGGTCGGGGCAATGGCCATCTTGTTCGAGAAACGCTCCATAATACCGTAATCGGCGGCGTCCGGGCAGGCTCCGCGTTCATGGGCGAGCTTGACGCTCGCATCGTCGACATGGCGTTTGATGTGCTGGAACATGCGGCGGTTCCAGACCTTGGCCATCACGCCTTCCATCGGAATCATTTTCGATTGCAGGAAGGAATGGAAACCCATGACTCCCAGGCCCACCGAACGCTCGCGCATCGCGGCGTATTTCGCACGTTTCATGGAGTCCGGAGCCTTGCTTATGAAATCCGACAACACATTGTCGAGGAAACGCATGCAGTCTTCGACAAAGGTTGGATGACCCTGCCATTCCTCGAACTTTTCGAGGTTGAGCGAGGACAGGCAGCATACGGCCGTGCGGTCCTGGCCCAGATGATCCTTGCCGGTCGGCAGCGTGATCTCGGAGCACAGATTGCTCATCTTGACGCTCAGCCCCGCCATCTTGTGGTGCGCGGGAATGCGGTCGTTGACGTGGTCCTGATAGACGATGTACGGCTCGCCCGTTTCGATCCGGGCGGTGAGAAGGCGAATCCAGAGTTCACGCGCCTTGACGCGCGCGACGACGCTGTGGTCTTTCGGGCTTTTGAGCGCCCAGTCCTCGTCGCGCTCCACCGCCTGCATGAAGGCGTTGGTTACCAGCACACCGTGGTGAAGATTGAGCGCCTTGCGGTTCGGATCCCCGCCGGTCGGGCGCCTGATTTCTATAAATTCCTCGATCTCCGGGTGCCAGACCGGCAGGTAGATCGCCGCCGATCCGCGCCGCAGGGATCCTTGCGAAATAGCAAGGGTCAGCGAGTCCATGACCCGAATGAACGGGACGATCCCCGACGTCTTGCCGTTTCGCCCGACTTTTTCGCCGATGGAGCGCACATTGCCCCAGTAAGAGCCGATACCGCCGCCGAGCGAGGCAAGCCAGACATTTTCATTCCACAGGGAAACGATGTCTTCGAGCGAGTCGCCGCATTCGTTCAGGAAGCAGGAAATCGGCAAACCGCGATTCGTGCCTCCGTTCGAAAGCACCGGGGTTGCCGGCATGAACCAGAGCTTTGATATATAGTCGTAAATCCGCTGGGCATGGGCCGAATCGTCGCCGTAGTACATGGCGACACGCGCAAACAGATCCTGCGGCTCTTCCTCGGGGAGGAGGTAGCGGTCGGTGAGCGTGGCGATACCGAATTTCGTGAGATTGGCGTCCCGGCTGCGGTCGATTTCGACGCGATTGCCCCGTTCCATCTGGGCGACATCAAACATACCTTTTTCCCTTCTTGAAAGGCTTTTTTCGAGATCTGGCTTCGACGTGAATTCTTCCAGAGATGGACACTACAGATAGCGTCCCGACACATGAAAGGATACTACATCTCGTGGTCCTGTCGATAGGTTTTTATTCCGAGTTTGGCGGGAAACGCAAAGGGATAAGAAAATGATCATGTGAAAACAATCTGTTAAGTTTATGTACTATTTTTGTACAAAATTGTCGTTGTCAATGTCCATCGTTTTCGTTCCCTGTTCAACCGGTCATGCGGTACCCGAGAAATTTGGCCACAATTTTCTGGCTCTTCGTCATATCAAGTGGATTTGAAGAGCAAACCGCACAAAGCCCCCCCGGCTTCCTTCATCTTCTTGCCGTCCCCAAATGCGTCATCCCGGCGAAAGC
>RZZS01000012.1 GCA_009929775.1 Alphaproteobacteria bacterium | reverse complement strand
TGAAAATCTGGGATGAGGAAAACCGGCTTTAGCCGGAACATGCGTGGCTTCAGCCCGCTTTACGAAACCCTCGAATATTATTCGAGGGTCGTTCATTTCATGAAGCACGCCGATGCGCCCGTGGACACAATTGCTGTTACTGGCGACAAGAGCTTGTTAATCGCAGGTCTCTATCCGGGCTGGCTGGAGCGACGTCCCGTGAAGAGAGATTATTATGTAGGTATGGCGCGAGCAGCTTTCGGAAATGCTTCAGACCGGCATCCGATCGCCGCGATGCGGGAAATGTACAATAATCTGGCGAAGAGTGCGCCGCGAGTTGTGGATACGCTAAACGTTTTCTCGGGCCGGATCGATGTTCAGCAGGCAGTCGACTGGAGCCGTAGAATGCAGGAACTGGGGTTGGAACCTGATCCGTCCGGCGGGGATAGGAGTATTACTTCTACCTGCACAACGAGGCGGAGTCCGGAATCGCCGGGCTCTCGAGCTCCAGTTTTTGTTATGCCCGCCCCAAGAGGGATGCAATAAGCGCTTCGTTTACCGGTAATCCTCCAGCCCTGCTTCGATGGCCGGACATTGCTGGTCTTCGGAGAGGCACATGGTCGGGTAGACCAGAAGCTGATAGTGGCTCTGATCCGGCTCGACCTTTGTCGCGCGACTGATGTCGTAGATCGCGTTGGCGCATTCGGTCATGGCGCTGCGCATGGCATAGGCAGGGACGTCCTGCTGTGTGGCGGCGGTCGCGGCGGCGCAGTGTTCCTTCACGGCCTCGGTCGCTTTTTTCTGGCCGCGTTTCTCGAGTTTTTCCGCGTAATTCGCGGCCAGCACGAGATTGGACTGCGCAAGAATGCTGATGCATGCCTGACTTTCCCAGTTGCCGATGCATTGCTGCGCAATCGGGCCGATAAATTCTTTGGCAGGGCCCTGGGCGAAGGCGGGCACAGCGATCATAGCCGCCATGGCGCAGAGCGGGGTGAGAAGCTTTTGAGCGATCATCGGAAAGGCCTTTCGGTTGGGAAATGGAACAGACAAAAACCCAGTGTAATCCATCCGGCCCTTCTACGCAAAAAGGGCTTCGGAGGCCGGGCCGCAACGTTATGCCAGAAACCTCCTTTCCGCGCCGGGCCTTTGAAGGAGAGGGCCGCATAGAAACCCGAATGTGAAGCCCGCAAGATGGCTGCCGACTGCCGCGCCCTGATCGTCGACGCCGTTTAGCGCCATATCGATGATGTCGGGCAACATCCAGAGTGGAATGAGGATGATGGCAGGAACTGTGAACGTCGCGAGCAGCCAGACCCTGATTCGTCCAGTGGGGCTGATGGCAAGGCATGCGCCCATGATGGCGGAGGTCATGCCGCTCAGTCCGATGATTGGCGCGCCCGAGCCAAGCGTGAAGAGCGCTTGCGACAGGCCTGCGACGGCCCCGGCGACAATGGCAAACGCGGCGAAGCGCTCGCTCCCGAGCGCTGCCTCGACACGCTGCGCGAAGACAAAGAGAAACAGGATATTGCCGAACAGGTGCAACGCGCTTGCATGCAAAAACATATAGCTGACGAGTGTGATCGGCTCTGGTACGCCTCCCGCGTCGGCGAAAAAGAGCTGGGCGGGTATCAGGGCGAAATCGGCCACCATCGACGCGCGCTGCGCGTCGGAGGCAAAGAGCTCTGCGGCGAAGACGATCATGGCGGCCAGCATCAGGATACCGGTCGCCTGGGGAATGCGGTTTTCCATGTCCTCGTCATTGATCGGAAGCATGCTCTCCTAACGCCGGGCTGAACCTTTCGATCCAGGGCGCGTTGGCAGGCCGCTATGTTTTTCGACGGGTGGAATGATATTGGGCGCATTGTGTTGGTCGGCGTGTTGTCGTATGCGGCACTGGTCGTCCTGTTGCGCGTTTCGGGAAAGCGTACGCTCTCGAAAATGAACAGTTTCGACTTCGTCGTGACCATCGCGTTTGGCTCGACGCTCGCAGCGATCATGCTGAACCGCTCGATTTCTCTATCGGAAGGAGTTACGGCGCTTGCTCTGCTGGTTATCCTGCAATATGCGGTGACGTGGCTTTCGGTTCGCTCGAAATTCGTGGAGCGGATCGTCAAGGACGAGCCGACGCTGCTGCTCTTTCATGGCCAGCCCCTCGAATTCGCCATGCGCAAGGAACGTGTCAGCCTCGACGAAATGCAGGCGGCGGTGCGAAGCGAGGGGCTGGAAGACTTTTCCTGTGTCGCCGCCGTCATCCTCGAGACGGACGGAAAGCTCAGCATTATTCCGGGCGGCAGGCGGGAAGCCGGCAGAGTTCTGAAGGAACAATCACCTCCGGATGCCAGTTGGCAGAGAGTGAAACCAGATTAGAAGGAGGCCTGCCATGACCCCCGACAAGAGAAGGCTTGTGTACACGTCCGTTGCCGCTGTTGCGATCGCTTTTTATGCCGCTAACGCATTCGGGGCCGGGGCGGAAAGCGAGCGGATCGACACGCTTTCACCGACGGAGAACACCACCGGGGCGCAAGATCGAGAACTGGACTCCAACGGTGACGGTATCGTAACGGTCGCCGAGGTCGGAGACGAGCTGTTTTACATCTTCGACACGGACGGCAACGAGGTGATCGACAACATCGAGTGGAACGTTGATCTTGTGCACACGAAAATCCCCGTGGAAACCGAAACGTTTACCTACGTTGATACCGACCGTGACGGTGAGTTTGAGGTCGGCGACTATCGCGTCTCGCAATACAGTCTTGCCACAGCTCTTACACCCTATGACGACGGCGGCGATGGTCTGTCCCCGGAGGAGTTCGTCAGCGCCTCGTTCCTTGAAGTCGACGATAACGACGACAAGGCGGTCGCGATTGATGAATGGCGGGACGCGTACCTTACGCCCGGCAACGAGAGCTATGACTAGACAATGAGCTGTTTCCGCGCGTAGGACAGGCAGCGGGAACAGAGCAGGGCCCTGACCCCACCGGTCGACAGATCGATATGTCGACCGGTTTTTTTTAAGGGCTACGCCGCGTTCTTGATGTCCTCGATGTCGTTCTGAAGGGTCGCCCGCACGAGGCCGGTCATCAGCAGAGGGTAGTCGCCCTTTTTCGCGTACATGGTCAGTTCTTCGGCATCCGGTGGCAGACCAAACTTCTGGGCGCTGTCACGGGCTGTGTCGTCAAGAAACGGGTAGAGACCATCCCAGACGTCTTGCGCCTCGCGGCAGAAAATGTCGGCTCCGACATCGCCTACGCCGTTGAATTCCTGCAAGGCGTCATGGATGCAGTGCAGATCGCCCTCGCATGCCGAGCACAGATTGCCAAGATCCCCGTTGTATTTTCTCAGAACGAGATGGGCGGCATCACCAAGACGCGTCGCCGTTGTTTCCTTGTAACGCGTATAACCAGCCTGATCCAGGACACGCTGGCGCTCGTTCCACGTGCTGTCGCGCATTTTTTCAGGGCTGGTCCAGCCCTGATCGAGCAAGGCGCGCATCGCCTTGACGGATATTCCGGCGCTGATCCGGGTGCTCATCAGCAGGCTGGCGCAAAGCCACTGGAACAAAGAATCGGGATCGCCTTTCCGCAGGTTTATGCCGCACTCCTGCGCAAAAGTCTGGGGGTAGCGGTTCATGATTTCCTTGCAGACTTTAAGTAACTTCTTGTTTGCAACCTTTTTAGGCGACATAGTTTTCCCTCCTGTGGTTGCTGATTCCAATGATGCGGGACGCGGCGTGGTTCCTGAGCGCGGGAATTTTGGGCACGGATGAAACTTTTGCGACCGCAGCCGTTGAAAATATATGAATTTGAGAAAAAGAACCTGTCTTCTGGTCGAATTTCTGGCCCTGTTTGTCGGTGCGCCGCTGGCGATTCTTTACTTCAGGCAGAGGGAGCTGATGTTTCTTGTGCTTTGGATGGGCGCTATCGGCTTGTTTTATTACATCTTCCGAACGAAGCAGGGATTCACCTATCTCGCCGAATGGAACTGGCGCGGGGCCATGGCGGGCCTGAAGGCGGTGCTCGGTCGGTTCGTACTGCTGATGCCGTTTCTTGTCCTGTTTTCATGGTGGCACCGACCTGAATATTTTTTCACGTTTCCGATCGAGCGACCGCAGATGTGGGCGGCGGTGATGCTTTTCTATCCGCTGCTCTCGGTCTGGCCGCAGGAGATTATCTATCGCAGCTTCGTCTTTCATCGCTACGAGCCCGCCTTTCCGGACGCACGCTATGCCGTAGGTCTTTCGGCGCTGTCCTTCGGATTCATGCACGTCATGTTCGGAAACTGGATCGCCGTCGTTCTGACCGTTCTCGGTGGTTTCCTGATCGCGCGGACCTACCGGCTTTACCGTTCGCTTGCGCTGGTATGCATCGAGCATGCGCTATACGGATGCCTTGTCTTCACGATCGGGCTCGGCGCCTATTTCTACAGCGGCTCGGCGTGGGGGCGATAGGCAGAACGAGCTTCGCTCTGCGCATTGATTTTTTCCGTGCGAACCGTTTATAAACAAGCCTTGAGTTCAGGAACCTTAACGCGTGAGCCATGTTGCCGGACATCGAAATAGCCCGATCGGTCCAGTTGCGCCCGATAGAGGAAATCGCCGAAACGCTCGGCGTTCCCGCGCCGCATGTCCATCCGTACGGGCGCTATGTCGCAAAGATCGGGCTTGAGCACCTCGAAAGCCTCAAGGACAGGCCTTCCGGGAAGCTCGTCCTCGTGACGGCTGTTTCGCCGACGCCCGCCGGGGAAGGCAAGACTACCACCTCTATCGGCCTCGCCGACGGTTTGCGCCGCCTCGGCAGGAAGGCTGTGCTTGCCTTGCGCGAGCCGAGCCTCGGGCCGTGCTTTGGCATGAAAGGCGGCGCGACAGGGGGCGGCTACGCACAAATCGCGCCGATGGAGAGGATCAATCTTCATTTTACGGGCGATATCCATGCGATCGGTACGGCGACGAACCTGCTGGCTTCGCTGATTGACAATCACATCTACTGGGGCAACAACCTTCGGATCGATCCGCGCCGGATCTATTGGCGGCGGGCCATCGATCTCAACGACCGCAGCCTGCGCCGTATCGTTCAGGGACTGGAAGCTCCGTCGGGCGGCGGCGTGACGCGCGAGGACGGGTTCGATATCACTGTCGCCTCGGAAACGATGGCCGTTTTCTGTCTCGCGAGCGGTCTCGCCGACCTGCAGGAGCGTCTGGGGAACATTATCGTGGCCGAGAACACTTCGCGGGAACCGGTGACGGCGCGCGACCTTAAGTCCCACGGCGCGATGAGCGTTCTCCTCCAGGATGCCCTGATGCCGAATCTCGTCCAGACGCTCGAAGGTACACCCGCATTTGTCCATGGCGGGCCATTCGCCAATATCGCTCATGGATGCAATTCGATCCTCGCTACGAGGGCCGCGCTGAATACAGGAGATATCGCGGTGACCGAGGCCGGTTTCGGGGCAGACCTCGGTGCGGAGAAATTTTGCGATATCACCGCGCGGGCGGGCGGATTTGCGCCGGACGCCGCCGTTCTGGTCGCGACTGTTCGTTCCGTCAAAATGCATGCGGGAATCGGGAAGAGCGACCTTGACGCGCCGAACCCGGGGGCTGTCCGCGAGGGACTTGCCAACCTGAGCCGTCATGTCGACAACCTCCGGCGCTTTTGCGTCCCGGTCGTTGTCGCGCTAAACCGGTTCCCCGGCGACACGGACGAGGAGATTTCCATTGTGCGCGAGGCCTGCGAACAGCGCGGCGCGGCGGTGGCGGTCGCCACGCACTGGGCGCATGGCGGAGCAGGGGCAGAAGAACTTGCGCAAGCGGTGTTGTGCGCGCTCGGGTCTCCGGGAAATTTCAAGCCGCTGTACGACTGTGGCTTGCCGCTCTTCGAAAAGATCGGGACCATCGCCCGGACACTGTATGGCGCGGGCGAGATTACCGCGGACGGCAAGGTCTATACGCAGCTCGGTCGTTGGGAAAGGCAGGGTCATGGCGGGCTTCCGGTTTGCATGGCCAAGACGCCGGTCAGCTTTTCGACCGACCCGAGGAAGCTCGGCGCGCCCGAAGGCCACCGACTTCACGTGCGCGACGTGCATTTGAGCGCGGGCGCCGGGTTCATCGTGGCGCTGTGCGGTGACATCATGACCATGCCCGGATTGCCGCGCGAGCCGGCAGCGTGGGGGATCGGGCTGGACGAGGACGGCCAGGTAACGGGACTGAGCTGACTACTTACTTTAGATCGTTGCGGTGAATGCGCGTCTGGTAGCGCCGCGCAAGGATCCCGTCGACATATTCCTCGACGTCTTCTTCCGTCAGGGCATATGGCACGGTTTCGACCGGTTCCCATCCGCGATACTCCATGCAGGACAGAAAATCATCGAACGGCAGTTCGCCCGTTGCTCCTTCCGAGGCGCCGGGGGGCACGGCCCGGTGATGCGTGTCTCTGTAGTCGACTTTCGTTGTTCTGTGCTTGTCTCCGTCCGGAATGGCATAGAGCTTTTCAAGTTCACTCAGTTCGACGGCGCAGGCCTCAAGGGACTGATCGAGAAGCTGCTGAGCTTTCGGTCCCTGCACGAAACGGGCGGATCCGGCGTCGATGCGCTGCCAGTATTGCGGACCCGGGGGCTGTTTCTTCATGTCGACTCGCCGGTAGGAGTCCGAGCATGCGCCGAGGGAAAGGGCTGTACAGAGCGCGAAGAGCGGGAAAAGGCTTAGCTGCATGATTATGTTCGTCCAGGCTGTTCAGCAATGTCGAATTAAAGACCGACCAATTATCCACCAAGATCGCCCGAAGGTAAAGCGTTGGCTCGCCGTTGCGGAAACTGAAGTACCCGGTAGAGCCGCGCCGGGTCGCCGGGAATGTCGACGGGCGAAAGCCAGAACGGTGCGTCGCCTTCGAGAAGGCGCAGGGCGAACGGCGACCTGCCTTCCGGTCCGAACGATTTCCAGTAGCCCGACCAGCGCGGGCAAACGAGAACATAGTCGGTTCCGGAAGCGCGGATGGTCGCTTCGGCTTCCTCGTCGCTTCCTGCCGAGAGGATGTCAAAGGCCGCTGTAATTCCGGCAAGATTGTTGTGATAGGGTGCCGACAGGACCCGGTGGTGCGTGCGGAAGAGGAGTTCCGGTCCGAAATCTATAAAGGCGGCGATCGTGCCCGGCGGCCATTCGTTCAGAATGATTGCCGCGCGTTTCATGGAGCATTCGTCCGAAGCTTTGGCCGCGCTTTGTGGTGGTTGCCCGGACTCGCCCGTAAAGCGCGTCAGGAACAACCCCAGGCAGCTCAGGAAGAATAGAAAGGCGATGCCGATCCGTACTCCCCGGCCAAGGCGTGCGTAGCGGGCACCAAAGCGGGCGCGCACCAGAGCGAAGGCGCTTGTGAGAAACCATGTGAACGGTGGAATTGCGAGAACGGCGGCAAAGTCGCCAAAACGCGTCTGGACAAGGGTCAGGACAGCGGACAGCGCGACGACACCAGCATAGCCCGCCCAGAGCGGCCAGCGTTCTCTTTCCCGAAGAGCGGCCCACACGCAACCGGCCAGACCGAGAGAAAGCAGTGAAAAGGACAGGACGCCGAACAGGATATTTGTACGAATATGGGCAAGCCACGGCCGTGCTTCCGTCACCTGCGAAAGCCAGATGTCGCGAACCCGCGGATCGGTGATCGCGTAAGGATCTCGCAGGCAGTCGGGTAGCAGCAGGACGATTGCGGCCAGTACGGCAATTCCAATAATGCTTCCTGCAATCAGGCGATTCCGGACCGTGCCGGCAAATCGGGACAGGGCGGCGGTCGGAATCCAGAAAGCAGGAAGAGCGGCGGCGAAGATAAGGAAGACGGGCGACAGGCTGTCGCACGCGGGCCGGAAACCCTCCCATGGGTAGCGGAACAGCACGAACATCAGGGCGACGGTCGCGAGCATGGATATGCCGAAGACCAGCCCGCTGCGCTGCTGCGCGTTCCCGTAAACCAGCCAGAGCCACGCCTGAAAAAGTCCCGCCATCGCGATCCATGGGAGAATTTCCGCGCCGATCGACAGACCAAGGCCAAAAAGCAGCCCGGCGGCAACGGCATAGTCCAGCCGCTCGGGGGAGCGCGCCGCCTGCACGATTCCTCCCCAGGCGGCAAGCGTGAGCAGGATCTGCCAGGCGTGATGGTCGATCCCCCCGACAAGAAACTGCCGCAGGGTCGGCCACATCAGGGCGATGGCGACAAGCGCCGTGAAGGCCCGGAGAGGTCCGGTGAACAGGCTCGTGAACCACCAGCCTCCAGCGAAAAGCAGCGCGAGCATAATGGCCGGAACGACCGTCGCCGTCAGGTAAACGGCGTTTTCGGGAGTCGTGAATTGTCCGAAAAGCACGAACAGTCCGGCGAGCGGCAGATCGACGATGCGTGTCCAGTGCATGCGCGACGGGGCGCCTTCAGGTCCGAGCCGGTCCTGAACGAAGCTCGAATCGGCGGTGTTTTCAAGGAAGTCGGCAACTTGCACGGCGCGCATATAGTCGTCCGTCGAGTTGAGTTCGCCGACGAAGGGGCCCATTCCCCAGACTGCTGGCGCAACGAACAGAAGAAGCCAGAGGCCGGGGATGAGCAGGAACCAGCGGCGGCTGTAAGAATCGCCTTCATGCGGCGAAGGGGCGGGGCGGTCGGTCATCTGTCCAGTCTAGTTTCGCCCCTGATGGCAGGCAAGTCGGAAACATGCCCGGGAGAAAAGGGCATCCTCGACATGTCGCCCTGAAAAAGTAGCCCGGATCGCGATTGGAGGGAGGCGATCCGGGCTCTTCGGGGAAAACCTGCCTTTCCGTGGCTTGGGGTAACGGTCAGGGAAGATGGAAAGGCAGGCAAACGTGTTTTTTTCTTTTTCTCTCTCTCTTTCAAAACAACTCTCTACACCGCCTGGACGAATGTCCCGGCTGACTCCTTTCGTCCGGCCTTGGCGGCATACATCGCGCTGTCGGCCTGGTCGAAAATATCGTCGGCGCGGTCTCCCGGGCCGTAGCTCTTGAGCCCCAGACTTGCCCGGACATGGACCGGGTCCCCGTGCCAGTCGAACTTCAACTGGCTCAGTTGCCAGGCCAGAATCTGCGCCCGGTGGGCCGTCTCGATCCTGTCTGCGCCGGAAAGAAGCAGTACGAACTCGTCCCCCCCGAGGCGCGCCGCCACGTCCATGACCCGGATTTTCGACCGCAGGGACCTTGCCATGGCCTGCAGGGCGGCATCGCCCGCAGAATGACCGTAACGGTCGTTGATCCCTTTGAAGTTGTCGATATCGATCATGACGAGCAGCCCGCCGTGGAATGGGTAGCGGTTTGCCTTGTCGAGTTCGCGGATGAAAACGTCGTAGAAGCCGCGACGATTGACGAGACCTGTCAACTCGTCTGTCGTTGCAAGTTTCTCGAGTTCCCTGATCCGCTCCTTCTGGTTCTCGATGGTTACGGCAGCCAGTGCTAACAGATCGCTGATTTGCCGCAGGAAAGAGAACGTGCCGTTCGGGCGGTTCGCTTCGATGTTATGGCCTGTCGGTTCCATGTTCTTTCGCACCCTCGTTGTCCGATACGTTCGTCCGAAATGCGTCACGGTCTTTCAGTTGCCAAGACCATGCCAGTATAACGTTCAGAGAAATTGTGTTTTATGTCAGTGTGTTGATGGACAACGCCGGAGGTCGCAGGACTGCTTTGCAGGACATTTTTTCCACTGTCGTCCCGGCAGAGATTGCCCTCCGGGGCGCGAGTTCGGCCTTGAAATGGCTTTGCCTGAGGCCACCTTTCCTCTATCATAGGCGACGACTCTCCAGCGGGCTTCAAGTTCATGCATTTTCAAACACTTTTCAAAAATCCGTTTCTAATTGCCGGGGTCGTCCTGGCCACGCTTCTTATAACCGGAACGCATCTCGTCATTGCGGGCGCAGCGTCGCGTAAAGCTCCGGAATCTGCGGATGAGAAGACGTCTGACCGAGACGGTTCGCGGTCGGGGAGTCGAGCGGTCGACGGTTTCGTTCCTCACAAGGCCCTGTACGAGATCGACCTTATCGGCGCGCATAGCGGCTCGCAGGTCCTGAATATCAGCGGCCAGATGTTTTTCAAATGGGAAACGGCCTGCGATGCATGGATCACCGACCATCGTTTCAAGCTGATCTACGAATACGCCGACAGTCCGGCGATGCGAATCACCAGCGACTTCTCGACCTTCGAGACCTTTGACGGAAAAAGCTTCGATTTCACGTCGAGCCGCAAGCGTGATGGCGAACTGTACGAGGAATTGCGGGGGAGGGCCGTCCTGCGGGACGACGGCGGCGAGGCGGTTTATACGGTGCCTGAGGGGCTGGAGTACGATCTGACGCCCGGAACGCTTTTTCCGATGGCGCACACGGCGGCTCTGCTTGACGCCCTTCATTCGGAAAAAAAGTTTTTCACTGCTACCGTCTTTGATGGCAGCGATGAAGAGGGGCCGGTGCTCATCAACGCTTTTATCGGCGAGCGGGTGAACGTGATGGCACGGATGGACGCCACTGCCGATATTGATGCCTCGCTTCTGAACACGCCCGCTTATGACGTGCGTATGGCGTTTTTCCCGCTGAAAGAATACGAGGCGGCCGCAGACTACGAAATGTCGGTGGTTTTCCACGAAAATGGCATCATCAGCGATATGGTCATCGAGTATGACGACTTTACGATTGCCCAAAAACTGATCGCCCTGGAGCGTCTTCAGCCTGACTCGTGCGATGTTCAAAAAAAATAAAGGTTTTTAAGGTTAACTCTCATTTGAAACAACGGCAGAAAATTGCCATAGTAATGTGTTTTAGAATGCGGAGTGCCTATGACGAAGACGGTTCTCATCGTAGAAGATAACGAACTCAACATGAAGCTTTTCCACGACCTCCTTGAGGCGCATGGAATCGCTACGATTGAGAGCCGTTCCGGTAACGAAGTGCTTGAAATAGCACGGAACCGTAAGCCGGATCTCATCCTCATGGATATCCAGCTTCCCGAAGTTTCCGGCCTCGAAGTAACGAAGTGGCTGAAGGACGACGAAGAACTCAGAGACATTCCGGTCATCGCCGTTACCGCTTTCGCCATGAAGGGCGACGAGCAAAAAATACGGAACGGCGGATGCGAGGACTACATCTCGAAGCCGATTTCCGTGAGCCGGTTTATCGAGGTTATCCAGAAATATCTTCAGTAACGAAAGCGAATTAAGCCGATGTCGGCACGAGTCCTGATCGTCGATGACATTCTTCCGAATGTAAAGCTTCTTGAGGCCAAGCTCACCAGTGAGTACTACGATGTCATTTCCGCAACGAGCGGTGAGGAGGCTCTGACGAAGGTCGTCGCTGAGGCGCCGGACATTGTGCTTCTCGACGTCATGATGCCGGGCATGGATGGCTTTGAGGTTTGCGAGCGGATCAAAAAAAATCCGGATGTCGCCCATATCCCGGTGGTCATGGTCACGGCCCTGACCGACACACAGGACCGCGTGCGCGGACTGGAGTCCGGGGCGGACGATTTCCTGAGCAAGCCGGTGAACGATACCGCGCTGATGGCGCGCGTGCGCTCGCTTGTGCGTCTCAAGATGACGGTCGACGAATGGCGGGTTCGCGAAAACACGGCCTCGCAACTCGGGGTCGCGCCGGGCCGGAGCAACGTTATGGACGAGCCGGTCGAGCGCGCCCGTGTGCTGGTGGTGGAAGACCAGGAATTTGAAATCGACAAGATTGACACGACGCTCAGGAAAGATGATGACAGGATCACAGCTGTCACGAACGGTGCTGACGCCATGGCTGTGGCGTCGCGGGATGAGTTCGACCTGATGATCGTTTCGCTCGATTTACGCGACGAGGACGGTCTGCGTTTGTGCTCGCATCTGCGTTCGAGCGACCGGACGCGTTCCATCCCGATCCTTATGGTCGCGGAGGAAGAGGATATGCCGAGAATTGCGCACGGTCTCGAGATCGGCGCCCATGATTACATCCTTCGTCCCGTTGATCGCAACGAGTTGCTCGCGCGCTGCCGCACGCAAGTGCGCCGTCGGCGCTTCCAAAACCGCTTGCGCTCCAACTACGAATTCAGCCTGTCGATGGCGCTGACCGACGCCCTGACCGGTCTGTACAATCGTCGCTACCTAGAGGTGCACCTCGCCAAGTTGCTGCTCAAAAACCAGAGCAGCCGCAAGTCGCTCGGCATACTTATGCTCGATATCGACCACTTCAAGAAGGTGAATGACACCTACGGGCACGATGTCGGAGACTCGGTCCTCAGGGAATACGCGCGCCGTCTGGTGGACAGTGTTCGAAGTTTCGACCTTGTCGCCCGCCTTGGGGGTGAGGAATTTGTCGTTATTCTTCCGGATGTGACGGAAAGGCGTGCCAAGTTTATCGCCGAGCGTCTTCGTACTGAGATCGCAGGAATGCCTTTCAAGTGCAACGTTCCCGAAGGACAGCTCGACATCACGACTTCGATCGGCGGCGCTCTGATCGGTGAAGCGGGGCATTCGCCCGCGGATGTTATCAAGCGGGCGGACGAACAGCTATACGAGGCCAAGCGCAACGGGCGCAACTGTGTGTTCTTCGAGGATGTCGGAAAGCTCGACCCGGCGGAGTTCGTTCAGGAAGGCCGCCCGATGATAATCGATTGACAGCAAAAAGGCGCCGCGAGGGCGCCTTTGTCCGGACAGCCGGATTTCTTCCCTAATTTTTCTTGGCGGGCGGCAGTTTCTTCTCTTCGAACATCACGTGTACGCCAGGCTTGCCGGTTTCCGGGTTGATGGCGCGGGGGTCGTATTTGCGGAACTTCATCTTTTCCGTCATCGTCTTTGGATTCTTCTTCACATAGTACGTATAGCCGGTCGGGTTGCCCTTGGCATTTTTCCCGGTGCTCACCAGACGCACTTTAACGACATCGCCTTTTTTCGCCATCTTGAAACTCGTTCACTTCGCGGTTTTTCGAAATTCTGAAGGCGCAACATAAGGGTTTCACCGGGAAAGTCAAGCGTTAGTTAAGGGTATGTTCCCGAGGGCAGCGTTCCCGAACCGGCTCGGGACGTATATTTCTTTTGTCCTCGAACAGCAAGGGCCAACGTCGCGTCGCTTCACCCTCGTACGCCCTCTCAAGCCTTCCATGAAGGTCTTCGAGGACCTTGCGGGTTTGCTCAACTAGTGGTTCCAGGCGGTCGATCTGCTGGATGCGGCTTGCGGAATAAAAGGTCCGTGCGTATTGACTGCGCCATGCGCTGGCCGCAGGGGCATTTTCCAGTATGGACAGTCCGGGGGCAAACCGGTTCCGGGCTACTCCCGATTCTGCAGGAAAATTAACGAAAGCACAGTTGTCTAGAAAGTCTTTAACATACCGGATGTCATCGGGACCGATTTGATTGTCTTTAAGCGCAGTCTCCAGATTTTCGTTGAGCTTGAGTCGGCCATAGTAGTCCAGCACGTATAAAAGGCCCGGAGCGTCATGTCCGACGTCGATATCGATCTGGTTCACGATATTACCGGTTACGACGAATTTAGTATCCTCGCCTGGTCGTCCGAGGAGATCGGCCATAACTTTGCCTGGCAGGTTTTGTCCTTCATCAACAATGATGTAGCCGTTCAGAGTGGCACCGCGCCCGTTGTCTGGAAGTTCGGTGCGGATAATGCCGGATTTCACCAGTGTGTCGAGATCATAGCCGCCGGAAGCGGCCTCCACCGTTTCGTTAATTGCCTTGAACCAGCGCCTGACTTTTTTGTTTTCGTCGCCCGGGACCTCTCCGATTCCCTTTCCACCTGTCGTCGCGGTCATGGCGCGGACAATTGTAACGTAGGGGACCTTCCCGGCCGTGACCATCTCCAGCCCCATGCGAATCGCTTCGAACGTCTTGCCCCCGCCGCTTGTGCCGATGCCAAAGGTGTAGGCGTGGTCCTCAATGGCCAGATGGAACAGGGCCTGGGCTCTTGATCGCGGTTCGAACGGCGGCACGGAGGTTTTCAGGCCCTGCCTGATCCTTGCAGCAACAGGGCTTTCTCTATTATCCAGGGTGCTGTTCGTGCTGGCCGGATTGAACTGGATTGCTACTGATTGCACTTTTCCCTGCTCCAGAACGCCCAGAGTCGCAAACACGTCGCCAACGGTCAGGTTGCTGCCGTTGAGGCGGGTACCGAAAAACGCGTCGATATTTTCCGGCGTAATGCTGTCTGGTTTGGCTCTTGCTTTTTGAAATGCCTGACTGTGGTTCAGCAGACCGACTTCTTCCGGGTGACGCGGGTATCGTTTTCTTAATTTTTCACGTTTCAGGTCGTTGAGCCAGCCGCGCAATGCTTCCACTTTTCGCATCTCTGCGGCTTCAGCCTGCGCGCGAACATGATCGCTATAGTGTTTTTCGTGTCTTCTGAGCAAAGCCGAATAGGTTTCGGAACCATTTCCCGTGGCTTCGCGGAACGGTACAATGTTATCCCGTACAGATTGCGTGGATGAAATTTCGTGCGCGTTTATGTAGGTTTGAGCGTTGTCCAGAGCTTCCTGAAGGAAAGCGGTGGCATAACTGACGGCATCCGCGTTTCCTTCGAGCCGGTAACTGGCGATTGAGTCCGGCTTGTTCCATTTGCACGGGTTCCCGGCGTTGTCTACAGGCTGAACGGTAACAGTAAAGGAAACTTGTATGTCGTCTTGGCACCTTCGGATTGATTCGTCGCCATTAAACAGCAACGAGTGAACGAGTGCGTTACGAAATGGTACGGCGGGAGGACCCGTACCGTTATTCCCTCTTCCATTGGCCATTCCAGCAATCCCTGTTCACTTTTCTTTTGGGCTTTATGTACCGTTTATTTTCGTAATTATCAACCGCTTTTGTGTGGTCCCGTTTTTCTTTTGCCTTTCCTTTTACCCCTTGATTTGCGGGACAGTGATTTCTTCGGGGTTGGTCGATTGCGGATTTCCATGCCGGGAATATCTGCGCCCTGATCGCCGACGACTTCGAGGATCGTGCTGCCCGTGAGCGGGTCGGCCTCCGAAAGGCGTACGGTAATGGCTGCGCCCATGCGGTAGACCCGGCCCGTGTTCCGGCCGATCAGCGCGTGCGCCTCCTCGTCGTGCACGTACCAGTCGTTCGGCAAGGTGCGCATCGGCACGAAGCCGTCCGCGCCGGTCTCGTTCAGTTCCACGAAAAGCCCGAAGCGCGTCGCGCCCTTGATCCGCCCTTCGAAGGTCGCGCCAACCTTGTCGGAAAGAAACGCCGAGGTAAAGCGGTCGACCGCGTTGCGCTCGGCTTCCATGGAAACGCGCTCGGTTGCTGAAATATGTTCGCAGATCTCGTCGAGTCGCGCGGCCTCCCCGTCGTCCAGAGCGCCCTCGCCAAGTCCGAGCGCCCGGATCAGCGAGCGATGGACGAGCAGGTCCGCGTAACGCCGGATCGGCGAGGTAAAATGCGCGTATTTGTTAAGCGCGAGGCCATAGTGGCCGATATTCTCCGGCGCGTAGACCGCCTGCGCCTGCGAACGCAGGATCACCTCGTTGATGAGATGCTTGTAGGGATGGTCTTCGGCTTTCTTTAGGGTCTGGTTAAGTTGCGCGGGGCGCACGACCTGCCCTTTGGGCAGGGAAAGCCCGAAGGATTTGATGAATTCCCGCGCCGAATCGAGCTTTTCGAGGGACGGCGAATCGTGAACCCGGTACACACATGGCGCCCTGCGCTTTTCAAGCTCGGTGGCCGCCGCGACGTTGGCCAGCACCATGAATTCCTCGATCAGCCGGTGCGAGTCGAGCCGTACGCGCGTGCTGACGCCCACCATGTTGTTGTTTTCGTCAATGTCGATCTTGCGCTCCGGCAAATCGAGATCGAGCGCCCCGCGCCGCTCCCGCGCCTTTTGCAGGACGCCGAACGCGGCGTAGAGCGGGGCGATGACCGGGGCGAGTTCGTCTCCGTCGGACGCCGCCCCTTCATGAATCGCCTGCACCTGCTCGTACACCAGCCGCGCCTGGGAACGCATCAGGGCGCGCACGAATTTATGCCGCAGAAGGTTTCCTTCCCGGTCGATATGCATGTGCACGGCCATGCAGGCGCGCGGCTCTTTGGGGCGCAGGGAACACAGATCGTTGGAGAGCGCCTCGGGAAGCATCGGCACGACCCGGTCCGGGAAGTAGGTGGAGTTGCCGCGCCGGTAAGCTTCCCCGTCGAGCGGTTCGCCGGGCCGCACGTAATACGCCACGTCGGCAATCGCCACGATCAGGTGAAAACCCTCGTCGGTTTCTTCCGCGAACACCGCGTCGTCGAAATCGCGCGCGTCGGCCCCGTCGATCGTCACCAGCGGAATATCGCGCAGATCCTCCCGCTTGCCGAGGGCCGGAACCTTCATGCCGCTTGTGGATTTAATGACGGCCTCCGGCCAGTCGGGGCGAATGCCGACCTCGTGCATGGAAATCAGGCTGATCGCCTTCGGGTCGCTGCGATGGCCGACGATCTCGATAATTCGGACCTTTTTGCGCCGCTGCCCGCGCGAGGGCTGAAGCTCGCCGACGGCCATATCGCCGTCTCTGGCGCCGTTCATATCCTGCTGGTCGATATCGAAATCGTATTTCGCCTTTTTGTCGGCGGGCTGGAGAATCGCGCCGCGCTTTTGAAGCTTGACGACTCCGAGGATGCGTCCGCGCGGCGTGTCGAGGCGGCGGATGATGCGGGCTTCATAGTCGTGCTTGCCGGTGCGGGTCAGTCTTGCGAGAATGCGGTCGCCCGGCGCAAGCGTCGGGTGGCCGCGCTTTTCAGGCTTGACTTCGATGCGCGGCAGCGGGCCTCGCAATTCTTCGCTCCACTCGACCGGCTTTGCGAACAGGTCGCCGTCGATATCGGTGCCGCTCACCTCGACAATGCCCACGCTCGGCAGGCCTTCGGGAACGGCATATTCCTGTCCGGGCAGCTTGACGATCAGCCCGTCCGATTCGAGTTCGCGCAGCAGATCCTTGAACGCGGTACGGTGGTCGCCCTTGATGCCGAACGCCTTGCCAAGTTCGCGCTTGGTCAGGGGCGTGTCACTCTCGGCCAGAAAGCGCAGGAGCTGTTCTTTTTCGGGAAAGGTATCTTTATGAGTAGCCAAGATGTGTCCACTTTGCCATTGCGATCAGCCTGCTCTCTTTAAAACACAGAACTGCAGGAATGAACATGGGTAACAGTGGCTCCTAGCAAATTGGGGCTGGCTCAGGGAGTTTTTCGCCCGCTCGAACAACCGGTTGTGGTGCCGGGCTGGACGGGCGGACTGGACTTCCATTGCCGAAAATCCTTGCGTATAAACTGCTTGCCTGCCTTTCCGCTTGGGCGGTCATCTGCTCGGTGGACGAGATGTGTTCTGCGACTGCCTGCAGGTGGCTGAGCTGTGCCGTGTCTCCATCCAGTGCACGATGCACTTCGAGGTCGCCGTATCGCCTGATAGGTGAGGTGAACTGCGTGTACACGCGGAGACCGAGGCCTGCGTGCCCGATGTTTTCGGTGGAGTAATGGGCAAGAGACTGCAATCTGACGATCGTTTGAATGACTTGCGTTTCTTGCTGCGATCCTTTTGCTTTCGCGAGTATACCGTTCAGCGTAAGGTTGGATAATTTATCCTGTTTCAGCGGATACCCCAATTCCTCCAGATCGCGCAAGGCGGCTTCAACGCGCTCTGCCGGCATTTGATCGTGGACGCGATAGATGCACGGGACGCCCGTTTCCTCAATCATTTCTGCTGCGCAAATGCCTGCGGCGAGCATGAATTCTTCCACAGCTTCATGTGCGCTGTTGCGCACCTCCAGGCTTATGTTCCAGACACCGTCGCCGCTTAAGTCTATTTCCAGTTCGCCTGCATTGAGGTGGAGCGCATTCTGTCGCTCGCGCGTATTCCGACGGATTTCACCGGCCTTGAGGATGTTGACGAGATGATCTTTGTGCGGCGCTGTCTTTTCGTTGGGTTTGCCGTCAAGAACTGCTTCTGAAACTTCCTGGTAGTTAAAGGCTTCCCGGGAGCGAATCATGCCCCGGGAAAGTGCGGACTCCAGGATTTCCCCCTCCGGTCCGATCTTTATGGTCCACAGGCGGGCCGGGCGATTCTCTCGTGGGTTGAGAGAGCAAAGATCGTTCGAGAGCCTTTCTGGCAGCATGGGGATCACACGGTCCGGAAAGTAAATCGAATTGCCGCGTTCTCTGGCCTCCCGGTCCAGAGCGCTTCCTCGTTTGACGTAGTAGGAAACATCGGCAATGGCTATGTATATCATGCGGTTGCCGTCCTCGTCCGGCCCGGTTGCGCCGATGGCGTCGTCCCTGTCCCGGGCGTTGGCAGGATCTATCGTGTAGAGCGGGAGCTCCGTGAAGTCTTCAAGCTCGCCGTCTGCCGGGGCCTTAAGAGAATTGGCTTCTGCGAGGACCTCGGCCGGGAATTCAATCCGGAAACCGGCATTGTCGATAACGAACTGGCTGACGGCTTCCGGTCGGTTCATATGCTCCTGTATCGTTTTTACGCGGGCGAGGGCCGGAGAGGCCGGGGTGTCTGACCTGTGAATCGTAGCTTTTACGATATCCCCAGGCCTTATCCTCACGTCCTCTGGATCTATCTCAAAACGCCTGCCGCCGTCCATGGGCTCGAGAACTGGGCCATGTTCTGTTTGAAGAACAACGCCCGTGATGGTGGTCGCGCCGTGGCCTCTTTTCCTTAGCCGTCGTGGCAAGGGTTTCAGTTCGAATTGGGAGGCTGTTTGGAAAATACTCTTGAGGCGCTTCGGGTCGGAAGTATCAACTATGTAAAGGCCGTTGCGACGACGCACAAGACCGACAGCGGCCATCTGCCCGACTAAGTTCCGGAAGTCCGAGTTGTGTGATTGGCTGAACGCTTTTGTTAGTTCTCGTAAACCCATGGCTCCGGTTTCCGCGAGATATTCGACAATTTGCCGGGGAGACGGGAGGACATCCGAAAAAGGTTCGGACGAGGCTAGTTTACTTTGCACGCGAGGGCTCTCTGTTCGTTTGTATTTTTTCAGGTTTGCGCTAGCTATATACTCTCTTGAACCGAAAATGAAGCGCTTTTTATGCAAATAGAGTCTCTGATCAGAAAATACGACTGCAACGTTCCCCGCTATACGAGCTATCCGACCGCCAACCATTTCTCGGACAAGGTCGGGGCGGGGCATGCCCAGGCATGGCTCCCGCATTTGAGCGCGGACGAACCTGTTTCGCTATACCTCCATGTGCCCTTTTGTCGCAAGCTTTGCACTTATTGCGGCTGTCACACGAAAATTCTGGATCACTACGACCCGGCGACGGCTTACGTCGACGCGATCCGGCGTGAGATCGAGACGGTCACGCATTTGATCGGCAAGCGCCTCAAGGTCGCCTATGTCGCCTGGGGCGGTGGTACGCCCACCTTCCTCTCCGACGAGGATATGGCCGGGATCATGGAGACGGTGAATCGCTCCTTCGACATTCTGGATACAGCCGAGCACGCGATGGAGATCGACCCGCGCACGCTCGAAGAGGGCCGTGCGCCTTTTATCCGCAACCTTGGCGTGAACCGTGCCTCCTTCGGCGTACAGGATTTTGACGCGGACGTGCAGGAAGCGATCAACCGGGTCCAGCCCTTCGAGATGGTGCGCGACTGCGCGCGCTGGCTGCGCGAGGTGGGGATTTCGTCCATCAATTTCGACCTGATTTACGGCCTGCCGCTCCAGACGGAGGCGAAATTCTCCCGCACGATTGAGCAATCGCTTGAGCTCGCGCCCGAGCGGTTCGCCGTCTTCGGCTACGCGCATGTGCCGTGGTTCAAGAAGCATCAGGAGCGGCTCGAGAAATGGCATCTTCCGGACTCGCAGGAGCGCTACCGGCTGTATAACCAGACGCGCGAGATGCTGGAGGCCGCCGGCTACACCGAAATTGGCATCGACCACTTCACCGCGCCCGGCGATAAAATGACCGAGGCCTTCAGGAACGGCACGCTGCGCCGGAATTTTCAAGGGTACACGACCGATAACTGCCAGACGCTGCTTGCTTTTGGCGCGTCCGCCATCAGCGCGCTCCCGAAAGGCTATATCCAGAACACGCCGATGATCAAAACCTACCGCGAGCAGGCCTCTGCCGGTTTGCTCGCGCACAGCCGCGGCATCAAGATTAATGATGAGGACCGCGCCCGCCGCGCCGTGATCGAGAAAATCATGTGTTTCCGGGAAGTGGATTTTGGTCATCTGGAAGCGCCTATCCGTAATCAGGCACTCTCCCGCCTCGCCAGCTACCAGCAGGACGGGCTCGTGGAACTGAACGGCTGTAGCTTAAAAATCACCGAAAAAGGCAAAATCTTCACCCGCCTCATCTGCACCGCGTTTGATGCCTACTGGCAGGAAAGTGCCACCAAACACGCGAAGGCGGTTTAAAACACGCTGTCATCCCGAGCGAGGCCGATAGGCCGACGAGGGATCTCTTGGTTTCGGAGCGCAAATGGATAGAGATCCCTCCGGCCATTTTGTGGCCGTTCGGGATGACGGCTGTACCAGAATGGGTGATTTTTTGTTTGAGTAGTCGAGAAAATTATTATGACCACATATAACATTCAGCACAGAATTCATACGTTAGCGTTATTTTACCCGCGCAAAGGTGAGAGTTATCCGGAATTCGAGCTTGACGGCATAAGATTTTCACACTGGCTCTATAATTTTACCGAAGGGCATAAGACGCGCTTTTGGCTTGCGGAAAAGCAGATCGAGGCAAATGATTTTCGGACAGCTTATGCCGGTTTCTACAAAAGCATAAGACAGATTATTGCCCAGATTTCTTTATTATCTCAATGCTATAATAATTTTTACAATGAACCTTTTTTAATTCATAAGCAAAATAGCGATATAGCCTATTTCAGGTATACGAGAAAATCCAACGGCGTTCCTCTGGCCATAGAGGAAAATTTTATCAATGCACTGGAAAAACTGGAACAAAAGCAAATTAATGCGGAGTTCTTTTATTACTGGAACGACATGCTAAACGTTACAGGGTATTCCGCCAAACTGTTACTAATATGCTCTGCTCTGGAGGCGCTTGCTAAAAGCCCGATCAATCCGAAAGGTAAAAAAGGCAAGCAAGATTTTTTTAAAGGGATCCTAGGAGAAGATCTGCAAGAAAAAATATGGAAAACAGATAGTGCGGTGCGTAACAGACTTGTTCATGGGGAATATTTTAACGAAGAAACCGATAACGAAAATTATCTGGATCAGATTTATGACAAAGTTGTCGAGTATCTGAATGATTATGTTTTTGAAGAGAAGATTATCAGGCGCGTTACAAATCCTCAGCGGCATCCTGATAATAATAAGGAGGGAGGAAGCTACTTCATCAAGCGCATTGATAAAAGTCCTTCCTTCGATTTGAAAAGTCTGGTTGAAGGATGCGACATAGACTTTTGCGGGTATCTTGGGAGGTTTGAGCTTTTGCCGGGTAATATTGGTTCTTCGTATTAAAGGGCGGTAGGGGAAGTTTATCTTTTTTCTATTGTTTCGAGTGCGTCGTGGTTAAGAATTTCGGTGCGTTGCAAGCTCGGCGAGGCATGGATGGATGGGGATCCCTCGTCGGGCTTCGCCCTCTCTCGGGATGACGACAAGAGAAACCTGTCATCCCGAACGCCCGCCTTCGCTCTTGAGCGTTATGGCGCGTTAAACATGTGAGGGATCTCCCGGTTTCGGAGCGCAGGCGGCATGAGATTCCTCGTCGCCCGGCGAATGCCGGGCTCTGTCGGAATGACGTGCTTAAATTTTCGCAAGGTCTTGCCAGTCCGGATTCATCGTTTCTACGAGCGCATTTTTCTTTTCCCGCCGCCAGCTTTTGATCTGCTTTTCGCGGGCGATGGCGCCTTCCGGGTTTGCCGCCTGCTCGAAGTAAACGAGTTTGTGGACGTTGTAGGTTTTCGTGAAGCCGGGGATCAGGCCGCTTCTATGTTCGGCAACGCGCCGATTAAGGTCGCTGGTGACGCCGACTTATATGACGTTGCCGTTGTCGTTTGTGAGAATGTAGACGTAGGTGTCTTTCATGGCTGTGCGTATTTGGTTGGAGATTCCTCGCTGACGCTCGGAATGACGGAGCCAGATTAACACGTTATCCCGAGCGAGCGAAGCGACGAGGGATCTCATGTTGCAGCGCTCAATCGTCGGGAGATCCCTCGTCGGCGGCTTCGCCGCCTCGCTCGGGATGACGGGTTACTTCTTCTTCGCCGTGGTCTTCTTCGCCTTCGCGGCGGGCGTGCCTTTGCCCTTCCCCTTACGCTCCGGGGCGGGCTGGGCGAGGATTTCGACGGCGCGGTTCATGCCGACGTGCAAAACGTCTTCGTCCTTGGGCAGGGAGCGGAACTTGCCCTGATATTTGAGGTAAGGGCCGAAGCGGCCGATCCCGGCTTCGATCTTCTCGCCGGTCTCGGGGTGGTTGCCGATTTCGCGGGGCAGGGAGAGGAGTTTCAGCGCAACCTCGAGCGTGACGTCGTTGACGTCCGTGCCGCGCGGGATTCCCTGACGTTTGGGTTTGGCTTTCTTGTCGGCTGTTTCCTCAGGCAGGTCGAGCTGCACGTATGGGCCGTAGGGGCCCCGGCGGAGCGAGACGGTTCGGCCCGTGCCGGGGTCGGTTCCCAGGATTTTCGGCTCGTTGGCGAGTTTCGCCGCTTCCCTGTCCTCGTCGCTCTCCTCGCCTTCCTGCACGACGAGCGGGCGGGTGTAGCGGCATTCGGGATAGTTCGAGCAGCCGATAAACGCGCCGTACTTGCCGAGCTTGAGCGAAAGCTTGCCATCCTCGCAGGAGGGGCATTTGCGCGGGTCCTTGCCGTCCGTGCCCTCGCGGAAGAAGTGGGCTCCGAGCTCGGCGTCGAGATGGTCGATGACCTGGGTGATCGTGAGGTCCTTGGTTTCGTCGACGGCTCGCTTGAAGCTCGTCCAGAACAGTTTGAGTGCTTCCTTCCAGAAGACGTGCCCGGTGGAGATCGCGTCGAGCTCTTCCTCGAGATCGGCGGTAAACGAATAATCGACGTAGCGCGGGAAAAACTTGGCCAGAAACGCGGTCACGAGCCGTCCGCGATCTTCGGGCACGAAGCGGCGGCGGTCCATCGTCACGTAATTGCGGTCGCGGAGGACCTGCAGGATGGAGGCATAGGTGGAAGGGCGGCCGATGCCGAGTTCCTCGAGCTTCTTGACGAGCGAGGCTTCGCTGTAGCGCGGCGGGGGCTGCGTGAAGTGCTGCTCGCTCATCACCTCGATCGTCTTCGTCTTGTCGCCTTCCTTGAGCGGCGGCAGGATGCGGTTTTCCTCGTCCTTTTCGTCTTCTTCGTCAAGCGTCTCGCGGTAGAGCTTCAGGAAGCCGTCGAAGGCGATGACCGAGCCTGTCGCGCGCAATACGACGTCGTCCGTGCCGTCCGAGATATCCGCCGAGACCTGATCGAGCACGGCGCTTTCCATCTGCGAGGCGACCGTGCGCTTCCAGATCAACTCGTAGAGTTTTGCCTGTTCGTCGTTGAGATAGCGGCGCATGTCCTCGGGCGTGCGCGCGGCGTCGGTCGGGCGGATGGCCTCGTGGGCTTCCTGCGCGTTCTTGGCCTTGGATTTATAGAGGCGCGGGGCGGCGGGCAGGTATTTGTCGCCGCAGCGGGACTTGATCATGCTCCGGCATTGCTCGACGGCCTCGTTTGATAGCGTCGTGCCGTCCGTCCGCATATAGGTGATCAGGCCGACCGTGTCGCCGCCGATATCTACGCCCTCGTAAAGCTGCTGGGCGATGCGCATCGTCTGGGCCGCCGAGAGGCGCAAATTGCGCGAGGCGTCCATCTGCAGGGTCGAGGTGATGAAAGGAGGGGCCGGGTTGCGCCGGACCTGCTTCTTTTCGACCTTCTGGACGGAGAGCGCCTTGCTCCGGATGCGCTCGGCGGCGGCCTTGGCCTCTTTCTCGCTGCCGATATCGAGCTTGCCGAGCCTGTTGCCGGAGAGATGCGTCAGGCGCGCGAGGAACGGCGCGCCTTCCGGCGTATGGAGTTTGGCCTCGATGCTCCAGTATTCTTCCGTAATGAACTTTTCGATCTCGGTCTCGCGCTCGCAGATCAGGCGAAGCGCGACTGATTGCACACGGCCCGCCGACTTGGAGCCGGGCAGCTTGCGCCAGAGAACCGGTGAGAGCGTGAAGCCGAAGAGATAATCCAGTGCACGGCGGGCGAGATACGCGTCGACCAGATGTTCGTCGAGGCCGCGGGCGTTTTCGAATGCCTGCTGTACGGCGTTCTTGGTGATTTCGTTGAAGGTTACGCGGCGCACGTCCTTGCCGTTCAGGATACTGGCATCGCCGAGAAGTTCTTGAACATGCCAGCTGATCGCCTCCCCTTCGCGGTCGGGGTCAGTTGCGAGCCAGATGGTCGAGGCCTTTTTCGCCTCGCGCTTGATCTCGTTGACGGCCTTGGCGGAGCGTTCCCCCAACTCCCAGCGCATGGCAAAATCCTCGTCAGGCAGCACCGACCCGTCTTTGCCCACGAGATCCCGCACGTGACCGTAAGAGGCGATCACGACGTAGTCCGGTCCGAGATATTTGTTGATCGTCTTGGCCTTGGCAGGCGATTCAACGATAACAAGGTTTTGCGCGGTCAACGTTTTACCCCTTTATAGTTTCTTCGCTCGGCGTTTTTTTAACCGCGAATGGACACAAGGTAACATGAATACAGGCGCGTTTTGCGCGCAACGATTTCAACACAGAGAGCACAGAGAACACGGAGTTTTTTCGGCACTCTCTGTGCCCTTTGTGTGCTCTGTGTTACAAAAAAACTCAATTGCGCCTTCGGGGCAGAATTCGTGTTACTTTGTGTCCATTCGTGGTTAAAAGTTCCAGCTCTTATTCCGCCAGACTGACCTTGCCGCCCGGGTGGCGGGTCAGTCGGCCGGCGAGTTCGAGTTCCAGCAGGATTTTTTGCACCGCCGGGATACTCACATGACACGCATGGATCAATTCGTCAACAGCAACCGGAGAATGGGACAGGTTCTGTAAAACAAGGGCCCCGGCCTCTTCGTCCCCGTTCCCATCGATAACGGCAAGTTCCTCCTCCGGCTCGTACATAAACGGCGAGAAGCCGCCCTCGCGCAGGGACTTGGCCGAAAATCCATCAAGCGAATCAACGATATCCGCAGCATTCCGCACGAGCGTTGCCCCGTCGCGGATCAGCTTGTTCGGCCCGTCGGCGCGCGGGTCCAGCGGGAAGCCGGGCACGGCGAAAACATCACGCCCCTGTTCGGCGGCAAGACGCGCGGTAATCAACGAGCCGGAGCGCAGCGAGGCTTCGACGACGACCACGCCTTCCGAAACACCTGAAACGATGCGATTGCGGCGCGGGAAATCCTGCGGGCGCGGCGCGAAGCCGAACGGATTCTCGGCGACGATCAGACCTTTCTCGCGAATATCATTATACAGGGCTTTGTTTTCCTGCGGATAAACGACGTCGATCCCGCCAGCGATCACGGCGATCGTGGCTGTGCTTAGCGAGCCCTGATGGGCTGCCGTATCGATCCCGCGCGCAAGGCCCGAGACGACCGTAAATCCGGCCACGCCAAGCTCACCGGCGAGCTTTGAAGCGAATTTCTTCCCGTTATATGAGGCGTTGCGCGCCCCGACCATGCCGATGCAGCGCGTGTTCAAAAGGGCTGGATTCCCGAGAACGGTCAGAACCGGCGGCGCGTCCTCGAGCGCCGAGAGCGCGAGCGGATAGTCGCCGTCGGCGACCGTAACAAGTCTTGCGCCGTAGCGGGTTAGCGTCTCAAGTTCTTTTTCCGCGCGAGCGGCGGGGCAGGGGATGAGCGGTTTGGCTCGCCCGCCTTTCTTCGCGAGTTCAGGAAGCGCCTCCAGCGCCCTGGACGCACTGCCGAATCGCTCGACCAACCGATAGAAGGTGAGCGGCCCGACGCTTTCCGTGCGTATCAGGCGCAGCCAGTCGAGGCGTTCGTTGTCGGATAATGGAGTCAGTCGCATTATGTTTTGTTTCCGCCGATCTTCGGCTCTTCGCCTTTCAGGAGGCGCTTGATGTTGTCCTTGTGGCGTACCCAGACGACAAGCGCGATCAGCAGGGTTGCGAACGCGGGCAGGGGGCCGTAGAGAACAAATGCCGCCACCGGCGCCGCCGCCATCGCCGCAAGCGCGGACAGTGAGGAAATCCGGAAAATCAGGGCCGTCAACAGCCACGTCCCGCAGGCGATCAGGCCCGCATAAGGAGCGGCGGCCAGCAATGTGCCGAGCGTCGTCGCCACGCCTTTGCCGCCTTTGAATTTCAGCCAGACGGGGAAGATGTGACCGAGGACGGCGCCGAGACCGATGCCCAGCGTGTGGGAATAGGGGATAGCCGTCGTTTCGCCCGCCGATTCCATGGATGCGATAAAGGCGACATAGGCAAGGACGGCGAGGGCTCCCTTGCCTGTATCCAGCGCCAGGACGAGTGCCGCCAGAGGTTTGTTCCCGGTGCGCAGGACGTTCGTCGCCCCGATATTCCCGGAACCGATTTTCCGGATGTCGCCATACCCGAAGAGTTTGCAAAGAACGAGGCCGAACGGCACCGAGCCAAACAGGTAGCCGAGCGGAAAAAAAAGCAAAAGCGCGATGTCTGTATCCATGACCGCTGACTTAAAATTGAAACGCCCGGCGCGTCAACAGCAAAAAGCCCCGCCGTTGTTCCGGGCGGGGCTGGCGAGGGTAAACTTGAACCGATCTATGCGACTTTGCGCAAAGGGCTGTCCCGAAACAGGTGCGGTGCGTTCGCCAGCGTCAAAATCGGCTGGATTACGGCATCGATTTCTCCGTAACCAACGAGCGGGCCAGATACGGTCCGAAAGTCGCAAAGGAGGTTGTTCAGGTGAGAGAGTCCCATCAACGGATGTTCCGCTCGCGAATCGGCTTCGTCTGCGGCGGCGTAAACTTCGATCTGACGGGCGAAATGTTTTATCTTCATGAACAGCGAGCGGTGTTCATGGGCGAGATTATAGTTGTCCGCCAAATCGGCGTACTCGGCAAGCCTGCCGGTAATTCCCTTTTCGACAAGCCGCCTGGCTTCTGCCTGTCCGAGTTTTCCGGTTCGGGCGAGGCGAAGTCTTGACTGGGTCAGGCCTTCCGATGCCGCCTGGGCAACAAGGACTTTCATGCAAATTTCAAGAGTCGGATGTAAAACATTCGGATTGCCAATCATGGCAGCCTCCTGTAGCGGATACGCGCTAATAAAATGAGATGAACACCAAACGAAATTTCATAAATAACACAATGCTCCTCATTGTAAAACGACAAAATGTCGCACCCGGCGCTTGCGCGGGTCAGTCGCGGAGGAAGCTGTTGTACGCCGTGATCGCGATGGCGAGGGCGATGGTTATGTAGAGAACAATCTTTTGTGTTCGCCCCGACAGGTGAACGAGTTTTTTAAGCCCCGAGCCGCCTGCGAATCCTCCAAGCAAAGAGCCAAGAGACCATGGAATCCAGATGGCGGCGACCAGGTTTCCGTGGACGGCATGCGTGATGACGGCAACGATGACAAGGACCCACTCGACGAAACGAGCCTGGATCTTGACATGGGCGATGTCGGCATCTTCGGGGTATTTCAGCCTTAGGAGCGCGATAAGGAGAATCCCGATCCCGGCACCTAGAATGCCCGCGTAAAAGCCGGTCAGGAGCGACGCGACATGAAAATGGCGGTGGGATATCCACTGCGCGATCTTCGGAGCGGCCAGCGAGAGCGCCCCGGCGAAAACGATAGCAGGGAAGAGCCAATTGGGGGATATATCAGCGATGATGGAAGCGCCGACAACCGTGCCGACAAACGCGGAGGCCGAGATTTTGAGGTTCTGCGCGAAGTCGATTTCCCGGAACGTCGACCAGGTTGAGCCGATGCCCCGAAAGAAAGACCCGGCCTTGAGGTTACCGACGATGACACCGGTCGGTGCGCCCGGGAAAAGCCACTGCAGGAAAGGAATGGAAAAGAACATTCCGCCGCCGACGATGACCGAGAGAATTCCCACGAGACCGCCCGCGAGGAAAATAAGGACGAACTGAAAGGAAGGGTCGATCAACCTGAAACTTTCCCGTCCCTGTACCTTATGCGGCCGCCGGAAATCGTGCATACGGCTTTCCCGGTCAGGGGTTTTCCGTTAAAGACACAGTTTTTTCCTTTTGAGAACGAGTGTTTTCGGCTGTCCGGGACCCAGGTTTGCCCCGCATCGAAAAGGGCGATGTCCGCGTCCGCTCCAGGAGACAGCGTGCCTTTATCGATGCCGAGAATTCGTGCGGGCTCGCAAGTCATTTTCGACAGGCCTTTGGCAAGGGAAATATGGCCCGCCTTGACGAGATAGGTATGCATGACGGCGAAACTGGTCTCCAGGCCGGTCGAGCCGAACGCAGCTCGGGCGAAAGGTTCAAGCTTGTCCGGTTCGATGTGCGGGGCGTGGTCGGTGGTGAAGGCGTCGAACACGTCAGCCCGTATCCCTTCGATGATCGCCTCGAGGTGATCGGACGAGCGCAGCGGTGGATACATTTTCGCGTTGGTGTTATAGCCAGCGCACTCCTCGTCCGTCAGGGAAAAGTGCTGGACCGAGACCTCTGCTGTTATGTTTTTATGTCCGGCGCGCTTCGCCTCGCGGATAGCTTCGACCGCGCCCGCTGTCGAGTTGTGCAGAAGGTGCAGACGCGCTCCTGTCAGGATCGCAAGCATGATGTTCTTCCGGACGGCGAGATCTTCGGAAATAGCAGGCGTTCCCGCCAGTCCGAGTTGCGTCGACATCCATCCCTCATGCATCACGCCGCCATCTGTCAGCGTGTCGGTTTCGCAGTGGCTCATCAGCAGAATGTCGCAGGTGCGCGCGTATTCCATAGCACGCCGCAAGAGCACCTCGTTCTGGACGTCCACGCCGTCGTCGGTGATCGCGATTGCGCCCGAGCGCTTCATTTCGTTGATCTCGGCCAGCGTTTCGCCTTTCTGGCCCTTCGTGATGGCGCCAGCCGGATAGACGTTGACGAGGTCCAGTTGCTTCGCCCGGTTGACTACAAACTCGATCACGGACTGGCTGTCGGCCACGGGACTGGTGTTCGGCATCGCGACGATGGACGTTATTCCGCCCGCGAGCGCGGCGTGGGAAGCAGTTTCGATCGTTTCCCTGTCTTCGCGGCCTGGCTCGCGCACATGGACCTGAAGGTCGATGAGGCCGGGCGAAACGATCAGGCCCCGCGCGTCGATCACTTCGTCGGCCCGCGCACCGATGTTCTCGCGGACCTCGGCAATGGTCCGGTTCTCGACCAGAACGTCAAGCGACCGGTCGATGCCGTTCGCCGGATCAATGACGTGTCCGTCCTTTATGAGTATCGTCGTCATAGCCGCGTATACTCCTTGTCCCGTTCGTCCATCCGTTTCGAGAGAAGCCAAAGAAGGGCTTTGCGCACGGCCATGCCATTTTCGACCTGCCGCAGGATGAAGGATTGGGGATCGACCGCGGAGAGGGCGGAGTGCACATCTACGTCCCGGCGGACGGGGCCGGGGTGCATCAGGATCGCGTCCGGCCCGGCGATATCAAGCCGCTTGCGGCTGATCCCGTACATTTTCGAATACTCGCGCAATGTGGGGATGAATCCGCCCGCTCCGCGCTCTTCCTGAACCCGCAGCGCGTAAACGACATCGGCCCCGTCCAGCGCTTCCTCGACGTTGGTGTAATGGGTCAGGCCAAACTTTTCGGCCTCTGCCGGCATGAACGTGTAGGGCGCGGCAACCCGTACGGTCGCATCAAGTTTCCTCAACAGGCGGATCAACGAGCCGAAAACCCGCGAATGCAGGATATCTCCGACGATCGTGACCGTGCGGCCCGACAAATCGGCGGTTCCGAAGCGGTCCAGCATCGTCAGGATATCAAGAAGTCCCTGACTGGGGTGCTCATGCCAGCCATCTCCTGCGTTTATAACCGCTGCACGCGTATGTCGCGCGAGGAACTCCGGCACGCCAGCTTCCGAGGAGCGGACCGTAATGACGGCAAGATTGTAAGAGTCGAGCGTTTGCGCTGTATCAAGAAAGCTCTCTCCTTTTTTTACCGAACTGCCGCTGCTGACCGCGTTCGTGTCCATTGAGAGATTTTTGGCCGAGAGATCGAAGCTCGAAAGTGTACGGGTCGACGGCTCAAAAAACGCGTGAACGACACTGCATCCTTTGCAGAGGGATAGTTTCTCCGTCTTTGTCTCGCGGAACGCCCGGGCAAGGTCGAAAATAAGAGAGAGGTCGACGAGTGAAATCTGGTCCGCCGAGTGGAGATCGAAAAAACCGGCATCGCGACCGGCCCTGACCTCGCCCAGCTTCTCTTCAGGATCAAGCGGCATTTCAAGCGTATCTCAATTGTAACCCCGGAACTTTTCTCATAGCACGGCGGCGGCGGGGCCTGTCAAGCTGCCATCGAAGAAGGACATGAAGAAATCAGTGATAGTCCATCCGGTTACGAGCGCGATGCCAAGTGCGAAGCCCGGGCCTGCGGGAACGGACAACTCGCTAAGATGGACACGTCTCCGCTCTCGGCGTGTCAGAACGAATGCCTCGACGAGCCCGTGCAGGACACCGGCGAAGGCGCCAATGGCAATAACGAGGAAAATGCCGTCTATGCCGACCCACAATCCTCCCGCGCCGACGAGTTTTACGTCGCCCAGTCCCATCGCGTCGTCCTTGTAAATCGCATTGGCCAGCGTGCGGACAAGGTAGAGGCTGCAGAAGCCTGCGACAGCTCCCATGGCTGCGTCAATCGCGGAGACGTATGTAAACCACGTCGCCACGTGAAAAACGGCACCGCAGGTAAGAAATCCCAGCACCATCTCATTTGGCAACAACCGTACTTTCAGGTCTACAAGCGAGAGGGTGACGAGGAGACCGAAGGCGACAATGATAAAAATGAGCGAGATAGAAGTCAGCAATGTGTTATGGGCTCAAATCAGGGCTGCGCAAACGAAAACGAGGGTATTCTAGGCCTTCTGCGGAATCAGATCAAGTCGGCAGGGTGACTGAAAAATCGGTGGAAAGGCGGTGGATAAGTCCCTGCCGTCATTGCCGGGCCCTTTGAAATTCTGTAGCGTCAAGTTGAATTATGCATTTTCATCCCAGATCGTTCAGATACTGGAGCGCATCTGAAAAGTTTCTTTGCAGGATGAGTGAAACAGAGAAAATTCTGGTCGTGGAGGACAATGACTTTGTCCGCATGCAGATCGTTCGCTACCTGTCCTCGATCGAAGGGGTCGAGGTTGTCCAGGCGTCACGCGGCGACGATGCGCTTGATCTCCTGGATCGCTCGGTCTCGCTGGCTATTGTTGATGTCCGGATGGAGCCGATTGATGGTTTCGAATTCATTCGTTCGCTCCGGGGGCTGGATCTGGCAATCCCGGTCGTTCTTGCGACCGGAGACCAGAATCCGGATCTCCTGAGAGAGGCTGGCAAATGGGGGGTGGGAGCGGTCTTGCTGAAGCCGGTCCAGAAAGATAGGCTTGTTAAAACTGTGGAGAGAATTCTCCGGCACGACAAAAGGCACGTAACCTGATAACTGCAATTGCGAGCATATTGTCCGCGAGGACCCGCCGGGCGGAGGAGATTGCATCCTTCTCCCGAAGGCTTGCCATGCTTCTGGCGATGGGGCCGGTGCTTGCGGCTTTGGTAAGCTGCGCGGATGCGGGTGCGCCGAAAGTTCGCGCTGTTGATATTCCGCCGCCAGCCACAGCGGAGAGGCGGCCGTCGGCAGTGAACGAGAGGCCCGACAGTGTTATGTATCTGCCACTCGGTCAGGACGTTCTCGTTCCGATCACGATGTCTGACGATCCTCTGCCTTCCGATGTTATCGGCCCGTTCGAACTCCGTTCGGAGACGTTGGCGGGGGCGCTGCAGCTTATTCTTGCGGACTATGACATTCCGCTGGCGTTCGAAACGGAAGAGGGACTGACCCGGCGGATTACAGTGGCCAATCTGAAGGGGCCGCTCAATCGGGTGGTCCGGCGGATCTGCGGTCTCGCCGATCTTTATTGCGCTTTTGAGGACGGGCTCCTCGTCATCAAGGAAACGCAGACATTTACGGTCAGCATTCCCCCGGTTGGCGGCGAAAGCGGGTTCATCTCCGCGCTTGGACAAGGGCTTCAGGCCATTACGGGCGAGTCCCCGATCGTGGACGAGGGCACTCGCACGATCGTATATACGGCGACCCATCGGACAGCCGAGCTTGCCGAGCGTTACTTCCAAAGGATGCGCAAGAGCACTGCTTTGATTGTGTTCGAAATCTATATCTGGGAAGTCGCGCTCAACTCGGGCAACCTGACGGGCATCGACTGGAGTCAGATCGATACATTCGGGAAGTTCAATCTCGGACTCAATCTTGCCGGAGGCGTCACGGGGTCGGAAATTACGCCGATAAGCATTGGCCTGCCGACGACACAGACGGTCGACTTTGCGAACAATGTTCTCGATTTCATCTCGACCTACGGTGCCGTAAAAACGATTTCTCAGCCCCAGATCACGATGCTTTCCGGCAGCGAAGCCAGCCTTCGCGTCGCCGATACAGAGAATTACGTTTCCTCGCTCGAGCGTACGGTCGACGATGGAGAGGAGACGGTCTCGACCCAGACCGATACGGTCGACACCGGTTTTACGCTTACGATCGAAAGCGCGTGGGACAATGCGACCGTTTACGGCAATATCGAAATCGAGCTTCAGGAATTTCAGGGTTTCCAGCCGTTCGAGGCCGGGGATACAGAACTGAAGTTACCACGAACGACCGAGCGGGAGCTGGTAACGCAGGTGCGGATCCGGCCCGGAGACTCGCTTCTTATTGCCGGTCTGATTCGCGAGAACGACGAACTCAATGAAAGCGGGCCGGGCTTTATGAACGTCATTTTTCCGACATCGCGCTCGGCAACTGTTTCGAATTCGGAACTTGTTTTCCTTCTGCGTCCCCGGGTGATCGCCTATACGGACGCGGTGCAGGGGGGCGGTTCGCTGCTGGAGCCGGATCAATTCGACTATTCGCCGCCCGTCGACATGAACCCCGACCTCACCTACGGGGTTGTCAAACCCGATTACCGGATTATGGAAGACGGTCCGGTTATTCCGGAGCGCCGCCAGCCGCAACGGTTGCCTGTGTCGCAGTCGGGGTGGGAGCGGGACGAGGCGGACGACTTCGAAGGAATGGGTGAGGGGGGCAGTCCGATGACTTCGGTCCCGCTGGATATACTCAATCCCGGAGGGCAGTAAGTCCGCCAGATTATCCATTTCGCCCCAGAGGACTGGTCGCATGAATGATCTTTAACCATTTATCTCTTTAAATAGAGCGCTGAACGCAATACTCTAAATAGGTGGAAATCCGCCACAAATAGGTGGCAATCCGCCACGCTAAAACGCTACTCTTTGTTATGGCACGTCCGATTCGTTCACTTTTCGTCTTTGCAATTGTCGCCTGCGTTCTCCTGTCTTCGAGCAATGAAGTCCGGGCCCAGTCTGCGTTTGACGACCCGTCGGCAAAGGTTGCCGGTGGAGCGGGCGGCCTTATTCCCGTGAACCCGTCCGTCGACGGCGGAGCGATTCCGATCGGCGCCTCGGCGCAGATCGTCGTTCTGTTCCGTAACGAGGGCGGACGGCCTGTTCAGACCGGAGAGATCAACCTCTACCCATCCTCGACCGTTTCCGCCAGTGTCGCCCTTAATCAGTGCAGTCGGGAACCTTTGCCCCCTGGCGCGGAGTGCGCGATTGCGCTTTCGGTAAAGGGACTGCAGCCAGGCCCGTGGCGAACCGAAATGCTGATGCGTCATGACGGTCGGACTCGTCTCGTGACGGCGACTCTCGCCGGAACGGTTGACGGGACCGGGGACGGTTCCGACAAACTTATCAGTGACGTTGAAGCCATTCCCGACGAGCTTGATTTCGGCTCTCTGTCCGCAAGCCGCACGCTTGTCAAATCGTTGATCCTGCGAAACATAACATCGACGCCAATCGATATCGATTCTATAACGATTGAGGCCAATCCGAGCGCCGGGTATTCGCTTCGCACGGATTGCACGCGGCTTGAGGCAGGCCAGGCCTGCATTGCCACTGTCACCTGGGCCCCCCTTCAGGAAGGACCTGCAACCGGCGTCATCGTGGTTGACCATAATGGACCAACCGGGGTTGTCAGCGTGAATCTCGAGGGCGAGTATACGCCGGAAGACATGGATGCCGCGACGATCTTTCCGAAGGCCGTGCCCGGTCGGGGGCTTCTTGTGGCCTCGCAGGAAGATGTGGATTTTGGCGCGGACATCAGTTCGAAAAGCTCGATCACCGTTTCCCTTGTCAATGTGGGGGACGCGCCGCTCGTGCTTGAGGACCTTCGTCTGTCCGGCAGGGACAACGGGCTCGCGATCGAGGATCAGGGCTGCACGCCGGGCATGATTCTTGAGCCGATACAGGCGTGTCCCTTAACGCTGTCCTGGGCGCCGGTGAGGGCCGGCACACTGCTGGACGATGTGCAGATTATGCATAACGGTGCGCGCGGCATTCTCGTTATCCCGGCGCGCGGCACGGCCGAATCGGCCGTCAGTCAGGATTCTCAGGCGATCTATCTGAGCGGATCGCCGGGTTTGCAACTGGACGCGTCGGAACTCGGGCTCGACGATGACGACGAGCCGGAAATCCCGGAAGTTGCTGGTGTCAACAAGGCGAAGGCACTCGACGGGTTCGTGATCACGTCCTTTGCGCCCACGCGGGCGATCATTGCCGGGCCAGGTGGCAGCCGTGTCGTGTTCGGTGGCGAGGAAGTCGTCATCGGCGGCGTTCTGTGGGAAGTCGTCATGCGCAAGAGCGGAGTGGAGTTCCGGAGCGGAAAAGATAAGGTTCTGCTTTTGTTTGACAGATCTTTATCTTCTATTAACCGCGCTACAGGACAATCGGGTGATAGCGGGAGTGGGGCCGGGGCTTCGGGCGCTGCACCCACGACCGCGGTATCGACGACTTCGACCACAACAGATTTTTAAAATATGACCGATCAGGAACTTCCATCGGAAGGCTTGAATAACCCGGAAAACCAAGGGGCGCTGTCTGCTGATCGCCGGGGGCGTCGGGAGCGGCGCGCGCGTACTGGTGACAGTCCGGAGGGGCTGGAACGCCGGAGCTGGCAGGACCGCAGAAGGCGGCGCTCGGCGGAGGGGCGGGAGCGCTACCTCGACATGGTGCAGCGCGAGCGCGCGATGTTGCTTGAGCAAGGGGTCGCTCGGTCGACGGAACAACTCCTCGACATGGCGGGTGCTGCACTCCCGTCGGAAGCCGAGGAAGAGGGAATCCGGGATCGTGCGACGGGAGACCAGTTACGAAGCGTACTGCCTGTGCAGTCGTGGCTGCCCCTCTCGATTCACCTGATTGGCCTCGTGGAAGGCGTTCTGAAAATTGCTCCGTTACACGAACTCAATGATCGCCAGATCGAGACTTTGATTTCAACCGCGAACCGAAGCGGCTTCCACGTCGAAAAGGTTGAAATCGAGGTCTGGGACCGCAAGGAGCTGGCGGATACGCTCCGGTCCGTGCACGATCTTTCGGCAGACCGCTGCGAAAAGACGCTTGCTCTCTGGCTCGATGATACGGATAACGGCCTGCTTCTTAACCAGTTCCAGCGTGACATGATGGCTGAGGCCCTGCAAATGAGGGCTTCGGATATTCACCTCGTGCAGGACAACAATCCCGACGCGCCGAACTGGATCAAGTACCGGATCGACGGTGATCTGATCCCGATGCACCTTTTGCCGGCAGAGGCAATGGCCCGTCTGACCACGCTCCTGAAGCGGGATGCCGGTCTTAACTTCGGTGACCGCGTGACGCCGAAGGACGGGCGATTCGGTTTCATCTGGCAGGGCCGAAGTATTGACGTTCGTGTGGCCGCGGGGCCGCAGGGACAGGACGGCGAAAAGCTTACGCTTCGTCTGCTTGACCGGGCTGCACTGAAGGGGTTTGACGAGTTGTTCCGTCGTCATGAGGATGTTGGCGACTACCTCGCAAAACTTCTTTCTCCGGAAATCAAGGGCGGCGGCGGTTTGATCCTTCTTTCCGGCCCGACGGGTTCTGGTAAGACGACGACCCTTTACGCGTGCGTGCAGCAGATCGACCGCCGTCGCCGCCATGTTCTTACAATTGAAGATCCGATCGAATACGAAATGCGCTACGCAACCCAATGGCAGGTACGTCCCGGCATGCCGGGCGGCGAATTCGCCGACCTGATTCGCGCCGCCATGCGTCACGATCCTGACTATATCATCATCGGGGAGATGCGGGACGGGGACACGGTAGAAACGTCCTTGCGCGCGGCCGAGTCGGGTCACACCGTTATTTCGACCGTCCATGCCGATACAGCGCTTCAGACTTTCGAGCGTTTGCGTTCTCTCATGCCGCACCAGCGCGAGCGATCCTCGACCTATACGCTGGCCCAGCAGGTGAAGGCGGTTTTGAACCAGCGCCTTGTTCGCACGCTCTGCCAGGGTTGCGCCCACAGGAGCAAAGTCAGCGAATGCCTGCGTTCTGACGAAATGGAACGGCTCGGTCTCGACCCGGACATTTCGGTGCGCACGCACAACACAAGTGGCTGCGACCTCTGCAACCGGACGGGCATCGCGGGCCGGACCCTGCTTCTTGACGCTTTGATTATCACGAAGGGGCCTCAGCAGAGGAACGGGATATATGAAGCCCTGTTGCACAACGTTAACGATGTCATGAAAGAGGATGGCGTGATCGTGCATACGCGGCGCGATGGTCTTGTTGATCTTGTCGAAAACGGCCTTGTTGATCCAAAATCGGCGATCATGTATCTCGAAGAATAGTAAGTTAGCGGTTCTCAGGTTATGAAACAGTGGGTTGCCGACGTCGCTTATGAGACGACCTCCGGTCCCCGGAAGGTCACAGAATCATATTACATGCCCTCGGAAGAGGATGTGCGCCATGCCATTGCCAAGGCCGGCGGTTACGTTTTGCGTATTCGTCCGCATGAACGATCCGCCATCGAGCGTCTGCTGGCGCGCTCCACGTGGTGGCAGGTCCAGTTGCTGCGGGGCATCCAGTTCCGTTCGACCGCGACCTCGCCGGGTGTGGCACTCTGGAAAATTATTCAGGCCGAGACGAATCCAAGACGCCAGAACATTCTGGCCCCGGCCCGGGAAGCGCTCGCCCGCGGTCTTGGTGTCATCGACGCGCTCAGGGCGCTGAAAATTTTCGACCATGGCACGATCGCCATTCTGGCCGCAAGCGAGCGCGCGAACCGTCTGCAGGACGGGATTCCCCACGCTATTCATTCCATCGCCCAGAAGCGAAAAAATTCCCGCGCCATTGCCGCGACGATGTCCTGGCTCGGCATCGATGTGCTGATGATCACCCAGTCGCTGTTCTGGGGGAAAGACATGGTTCTTGAGTGGTTCCGGGGCAACGCGCCGACCGATCCTGAGGAACTCGAAAAGTACAAGCGCGTTGTCAGCAATCTTGAATTGACGTGGGATGTCCTTATCTACAGCTGCTTTGCAGCGGGAAGCTTTCTTGTCTGGTGTATCATCTCATTCTGGATGAACAGGGGAAAGACCGACTGGCCCACAGCGCGCGTGGTGCGGAAGATTCCACTTGTCGGAGCCTACCTGCGCGATCTTGGCTTCGCCGACTCGATGATGGCTTCGGCCCGGATGCTGCGCGGTCTTGTGCCGATCGATGAGGCCTTGAAACAGGCGTCGGAGGCGACAACGGTTCCGGAGGTCGCGGATTACTGGACTTCGGCTGGCGTAGAACTCTCCCGCGGCGTCAACCTTGGCAGTACTCTCGATCGACCGCCCCTGACCTGAGCAGAGCGGCTTGAACTGGCGAGCTTGTCTGATTTGACACAAGTTGCTACAGTTATGGAGTCCATCGCCGAAATGCGCAGCGCATCGGCCAAGACAAAGCACTCTCTTATCGTCTGGATAGCCTTTGGCTTGACAGGCGTGTATCTGGCTATCGCCTTTGGTAGCGCCATTTATGCCCTGACGGTTATGAATATGAGTATGGATAGCATGATGGGCGGTCTTCTGCAGGGGGCTATCTAGCCTTGGAAACACCCGTACGCGGCGACGATGCCCAGGTTGGGGGGCGCAAGGGGGGCCGGCCCGTGCCGAAGGGACCGGAAGGCGCCGGTGCGGTCAAACGACTTCCGCTGCGGCCCGGCGTTGCCGATCGCCTTGCGGGCGAGGTCCGCGAGTTCAAGGCTGAGCTCAATCCCTATCTGCCAATGGATCTGATCGGTGGATCGATCCCTCACATTCCAGGTTCCGAGGATGAGGCTGTCTGGAACGCCGCGGCCCAGGCCTGCGCGACCGAAAAGGTCCATTATGTGTACTCCATCGATGAAAAGCGGATATGGTATCTTGCCTGCCCGTCTTCCTCGCTGGCTTCCAATCCGGACAGTTGGTGCCCGCTGGCTGCGGCATTGCCGGGCCAAAGCGAATTTTGGGACAAGGAAACCGTCTATCTTTACGAACAGGAAGGGATTGCCAGCGCCCTTCGGTGGGATCCGGAAACCGGTCGGATGCAGGTTTTTCTCGGTGCAGCGCGGACGATTTTGCCGCGAATTCAAAGCATGGACGCTAATTTCGTTACTGTGAACCCTGAGGTGGCCAAAACGCTCCCCTGGAGGAACAAGGCGCTATACACGGAGAAGCTGGCGCGGGCGACAACTCGGGTGCTGCTCCTGACAGGTCTTGCGGTCAACGTATTCTGCATTCTCCTTCTGACGGTGAATTTCCTTGCGACTGGTGTAATGCAGCGTGATCTTACGCAGGTGAGGGCCGAGACCGAGGCGAAGGCGGCGGACCTGATGATGCAGGCCGCCCAGTCAATGCAAAGCGATATGATCAGGCATATGGTGCGCATTCAGGAGCTACTCGACAGTTTGCGCCGCATCGACGGTACTCTGGTGCGTTATGAGGTCAACGGAAATTCCGTCCAATGGGAAGCGCTGGTCCCGAGAGCTTTGGAGGGAAACGACATCTCTGCGATTCGCGGGCGGGCGACCGGGGTAATCGAGAAGGATGGTCGGGTACGAATTGTCGGCAGTCGCTGAGCGACTGTGAACTAAAGAATAGGTTTTACGGCTCATCGGGTCAGGTAATGCCAGGACGGCGGGGGGCTTAAAACACTTTTAAAGAACGACTCATATACTTAAACTGGAAGAATGAAGTCAGAGAAGGAAGATCGGGTACAGAATTGATAGACCTGAAGAATTTTGATTGGCGTACGCTGAGGAAGATTGTCGACCCGAACGCGGCCAACGACCTGAACGCCTTTCTTGAAAAGTTGCCCCATCATGCGGGGCAGACCGCGCTCATCGCCGCCGGTATCGCCTGGGCGTCAGCCGGCGCTCTTGGCCTTTTTACCGCCGTCCAACTCCAGAGCCTGATCGAGTTACGGTCCGAACTGCAAAACGCCAAGGCGGTTAACCCGCCTGTCCCGAAAATCCGCAACGTTCCGGTGGATAAAAATGCCGTGGAGTCTTTCGTTCAGGGTGCCAGAGAAATATACAGAGGAGTGGATATTAAGGCCAGCGGTCCGACGATTGCTATCACGGCCCAGAATACGGCGTCGTTTCCGGAATTCCGGGAGGCGATCGGGCATGTTCAGAATGGTGGTCAGGGCTGGCGGGTGAATGTCGACAAGCTGTGCGTCGGGCGCGAATGCAGCAACTACCAGCTTGGGGCCTCGCTCAAAATCAGCAGGATTGATGTGGCCCCGGCCAGCCAGTAAATTAATGAATTAGAAGCCAGGAGGAGTTGAGAAATGAAGAAATGCAGCCGACAGCATGAAGGAGGGAACGTCCTGTTCCTGATTCTCATCGCGGTAGCCCTGTTCGCAGCGTTGTCCTACGCCGTGACCCAGTCCAGCCGCTCCGGAGCGGGGACCGCCGATGGCGAAACCGCTCTTGTCAACAGTGCGCAGATTACCCAGTACCCGGCTGCGGTGCGAACCTCGATTGTGCGTATGATTATCGGTGGCGTCGACGTCACGGAGCTTGAGTTCGACCCGCCGCCCTATACGGATTCGACTGCTGGACGGCGAGTGTTTCACCCGGCTGACGGTGGTGCAACCTACGTGACCGCCCCGCCGGATGTGATGCATGACGGTCAACAGGGAACCTGGGTCTTCTCCAGTTCCTTCCAGATCGTGGATATCGGCACCACGGGTGACGGGGACGCGACGGCGAACGACATTATCGCTTTCCTGCCGGGTGTCGCGCGCTCGGTTTGCCAGAAGATCAATTCCGAGTTGGGGATTACGGGTGGAACAGACACGGATGGAGATGGCGTTCCGGTCGGTATGCCCACGCTTCCCGCGTCCGCCACGCACGCTATGACGCGGCAGGCGCCCGTCGATAACGGGACGGCTTCCAGCCTGATCGGGGCTGCTGCCGCCGCCGCTACACACCATATAGGAGGCGCTTTCGCAGGTCAGCCTTTCGGGTGCTTCGACCAGACGGACGGGACCCAAACCGCAGGCGACCTCGTCTACTACCACGTGCTTGTCGAAAGATAGGCGGGGCTGGACGAAGCCAGACGACTTCTCTTGGTTTTTACTGGGCCCGGGGCAGGTGTGCGCCGGGCCTCTCGTTAGGAAAAAGAGGGTGCTTATGGAAGAAAATCGGGAGATATTTGTATCGTCGAATTTCCAGGAGCTGTCGCAGCATCCGGAATCCGGTTCCGCGCTGGTCTATATCCTGATTGCGATCGCGTTGCTCGGTGCACTGACGGTCACGTTCATGGAGCCCTCAAGCCAGCAGACGACGAGCCAGAACACGTTCAAAATGACGTCAGACCTTAAATCGCAGGCGGATTTCATCCAGACAGCTGTGCAGGAATGCGTCCTCTTTTATCCGGGAGGGGATGACACGATCCCCGACGCGCCAACAGAAGTTGAGGAAGGTTATAACCATCCTTTCCCGCTTGCTCCGGATTCGACGCATTTTGGCGGTTCGGCTACGGCAGGACCTTTGGTCAAGGATCTGCGCTGTCCCGGCAATCCGGGGAACAATTCGGACCATGCCTCCATTTTCACCGGATCATCGGGCAAGTTCATGCCGCCGGCGCCGGACCTGTTTAGCGACTGGAAGTGGTACAATAGCGCTGACGGGGTTTTCACATGGATTGAAACGTCCTACTCGGACTCCCATCTCCTCTCGGCGATGCAAAAGCTTGAGGCGGAACAGTATGCTCCGTGCGAGGCCGACCTCATCGACGCCACGGCGGCCGCGGTCGATATGGACAGTAACACGCCGGATCGCGCGGTTTGTCCGTCCGGTTCCCGCTGCCTGCGCATCTGGTTCAAGCGCAATACGGCGTGTCCTTAGGCTTCGGGCACAAGAGAATTTCGTCCACTTCCAGCCTGACCCGCTCGAACTCGGCGACGGTTTTTTCGATCAGGTCTTCGCATGGTTGTTGCGCCTCGGCGCGGTCCTGCAGTTCGGCGGCGATATCGCCGAGAATGTTGGCGCAGGCCGAGCGCGAGCCGCCTTTCAGGCTGTGGGCGGTTTCCCTCAGACCGCGGAAATCGCCGGCCTTGTGTGCCTCGATCAGCTTGCCGACAAGTGGCGCGCTCATTTCGACGAACAATCCGAGCATCTCGATTGCTTCGCCGTCGAAAGCGCCCATCTGCCGGATCATCGCCGCTTGGTCGATGGCGGGCGGCAAGGCGTCACCGACGTTTTCGGAGGATTGGCGGACTTCCCTATCCGGTTCGGTGGCCGGTTCGTCCTCGTCGCCGAGAATCCCCCACCGTATCAGGAGCCTGCGGAACTGGCCGAGTGTCACTGGCTTAAGGAGGCATTCGTCAAACCCGTGCGTCATGTAGACCTGACGTTGCGCCATATGGACGTCGGCGGTCAGGACGACCACGGGGAAATGACGACCCTCGTCCTTTTCCCGCGCGCGAAGGGCCTTGACGACCTCGTAGCCGTCGACTTCGGGCATGTGCAGGTCGGTGAACAGGATGCCGTAGGCACCGGTCGCAAGCGCATCCAGGGCCTGCCGTCCGTCCGTAACGAAATCCGCCTCAATTCCGAGTTTGTCGAGCTGCCGCTGGAGGACGTCCCGTACGCTTTCGGTGTCTTCGGCGATCAGAAGTCTTTTGGGGCCGTCCATGTCCATCCTTACAACCGATTGCGCGGCGGATTTTACAGCTTCCCCCAGTCCCGCGCGGCTTGCGGGCTTCGTAAGGTAGGTAACGCCGAGCGATTGCAGAGAGTGCGCAAGTCCCACGTCGTCGCGCACGGTATACATGATGAGCCCCATGAACGGACGCACATTCACAATGTCCTTGATGAGGTCGAGCCCGAGCCCGTCGGGAAGTCCCTGATCGATGACGCCGACGTCGTAGGGCTTGTGCCGAACGAGTTCGAGACCTTCCTTGCAGGTCGGTACGCTGTCGACGATGGCGCCCATCGATTCGAGCGAGCGGACGATTTCCTTGGCGCCTTGCGGGTGATCCTCGACGGAGAGAACGGAAATTCCGTCAAGGGATGGAAGATCGAGCGTGGTCGCATCGGTCCCGACCTCTTCCGTCGGAATTTCGAACCAGAAGGTGGACCCTTTTTCCTCCTTGCTGGTGACGCCGATCTTTCCGCCCATTAGTTCGACGAGTTTTTTGCAGATGGACAGACCGAGCCCCGTGCCTCCGAACTTGCGCGAGGTCGAGCTGTCGGCCTGCGTGAAGGGCGTGAACAGCCGTGCAGCAGTCTCTTCGCTCATTCCGATGCCGGTATCGACAACCTCGAATCGCAGAGCCGTGCCGTGCCCCGGTTTCGCGATCGCCTTGATTCCGGTGGACACGCGCACCGTGACCGATCCTTCATGGGTGAACTTAAGCGCGTTGCCCATGAGGTTGATGAGGATCTGGCGCAACCGCTTCGGGTCGCCGACGACGACGAAGGGGACGTCTTCCCCGATATCGTCGACAAGGACGACCTTTTTGCCGTGCACCTTGACGGCGAGCGCTTCGATAATACCGCGCACGAGCGTGCGGACCGGAACCTCGAAGACGTCCAGTTCCATCTTGTCGGCGTCCATCTTCGCAAGGTCCAGAATATCGTCGAGAATCTCCAGCAGCGAACTGGCGGACGTCTTGGCCGTATTGACCATGCTCATGATATTGGAGGGAGGTTTTTCCTCGCCGATCAGCTCGAGCAGGCCGTACACGGACTGCATGGGCGTGCGGATTTCATGGCTCATCGTCGCAAGGAAGTTGGCTTTCATTTCGGCGGCGGCGTCCGCTTCCTCGACGGCCGCTTTCAGGCGCGCCTCCGTTTCCTTGCTTGCGGAAATGTCGGTCGCCCATAAAAGGAAAACAGCCTCTCCGTCATATTCGCCTTCGCCGACGGTGAGCTTGCTCCAGCGTTCCGCCGCCTCGATCTTGAGGGTGTATTCGCGGGGCGGGTTCGGGGATTTGAGTTTGCGCAGAAGGTCCTCGCACTTGCCATCCTCAATCGCGTCGGCCAGCAGACGCCCGGCCGGGTTCGCATAAAGCACATCCGTATTCCGCCGGTCGAGCCGCAGTACGCAGACGCCGATCGGAATGTCGTTGTAGAGTGCGCCAAGTCCCATGAAACCCTGAAATGACTTTGACTTTACTGCGGAAAGTATCCTATCACAGATAGCTGGGTTTCTGAGCCGTTTTTGGCCGAATTTCGACACCAATCGAACAGAGGGAAATATGGGCCATCGTATTGCAGTTGTGGGCGCGACCGGAAATGTCGGGCGAGAGATGCTTCAGATCGTCAAGGAACGCGGGTTTCCGGTCGACGATGTGGTGGCGCTTGCCTCGCACCGCTCGGCGGGGAGGGAAATTTCATTCGGCGAAGACGACGTGCTGAAGGTTCAGGATCTCGCAAAATTCGACTTCAAGGGAACAGACATCGTCCTGTCCTCGCCCGGCGCGAGCGTTTCGGCGGAATACTCCCCGAAGGCGGCTGCGGCCGGAGCGGTCGTCATCGACAACACCAGCCATTTCCGGATGGATCCTGATATTCCGCTCGTCGTTCCGGAAGTGAACCCGGGCGCGATTGCCGATTACAAGAAGAAAGGCATCATCGCCAATCCTAACTGCTCGACCATTCAGATGGTCGTGGCGCTTAAGCCTCTGCATGACATTGCGAAAATCAGACGTGTCGTTGTCGCGACGTACCAAAGTGTTTCCGGGGCGGGCAAGGAGGCGATGGACGAGTTGTTCAATCAGACGCGCGGCATCTACATGAACGCGACGCCCGAACCGTCGAAATTCACCAAGCAAATCGCCTTTAACTGTATCCCGCAGATCGACAAGTTCATGGACGACCACATGACCAAGGAAGAATGGAAGATGGTTGTCGAAACAAAGAAAATTCTCGACCCGAAAATCAAGGTCTGTGCCTCGTGCGTGCGCGTTCCGGTGTTTATCGGTCATGCTGAAATGGTCAATGTCGAATTCGAAGCCGAGCTTACGGCGAAGCAGGCCCTTAAGGCCTGGCGCGATTTCGCCGGCGTCACGGTTATCGATCTCGACAGCGACCTTGGATACATCACCCAGGCCGAAACCGCAGGCGAAGATGACGTGTTCGTCTCCCGGGTACGCGAGGACGCAACCGTCGAAAACGGTCTGAACTTCTGGTGCGTCGCGGACAATCTGCGCAAGGGCGCGGCCCTCAACGCGGTGCAGATCGCTGAAGCGTTTGTCAAAGACTACAAGTAATCCAGATTGCCGGTTGTGGGTGCGGGATACGGTGGCAGTTGCCGGAATCCGGGCGCCCACCATGGAGCCGAGCGATCCCTCACGGGCGTCAGGACCGCCTGCCGGGGCATCAGGCCAAGCTCGTCAAGGAGGTTGAACACCAGCGTGTTGCTGTTAGGTTCGCGGATGAAGCCGTAAGTCAGGCGGCGTTCGTTAAATACGTCGACGGCGCGCTGGATATCGGTGAGGCGCTCAAGCATCTCCTCCTTGCTGCCGAAGGCCAGATCGACGTAACTCACCGGATCGCGACCGAGTAGCGGGCGGTTCAAATCATGCCGCACGACTGTGCCCTGCAATATGTGGCCTCCGGTGAACTGCCGCCACAGCGAGCCGGCGTCGCAAGGTCGGATACTCGCAGGTTCGCTGTCGGCGGCGTCACGAATCACGCCGTGTATCTGGTAGAACTCCGCTTCTTTGCGACTGGAGCCCCGGACAGAGGCCGGGACGAGTTCCAGAGAGGTATGAACGGCGCGTACGAAAGGAAAAGGCGTGAGAGCCATACGAATCTTCCATTCACCCTCTCCGGACGTTACGCTCGCCGCAATGAGCCGGGCCGGTGAAAGCGTTGTCGTCGGCTGAGCCTCTTTCCGAAAGGCGCTCGCCAGTTCACGCGCGCTGACGAGGCAATAATCCGTGCCGGTCGTGGAGGTGACAATGAACGGCGCCGCGACGAAGGCTGCGGAGATGGCAAACAAACCGGCTATGACGCCCTTTCTTCCTGCGGACATAAGTGTTTCCGAAAGCCCGTAAAGTTTACCCATCCATCAGGTCGTTTCCAAAATACGCAAGAAACCGGTCCAGCAGGCCGGAGAGCCCCCGATCCGGGCGGAAGCTTTCAACAGCGATATCATGTTCGAGTGTCTCCTGGGAAATGTTTCGGCGCACGTCCTCGCGAATCGCCTCGAAGTCCAGCCCACCCATCGCGTGGGCGTGCAGCCGCTCAAGCAGTTCGCCCTCGTCCGGGTGCAGATGTCCGTCCTTCCAGGCGAGAATGCGGGCGAAAGTGACGATTTGGCCTCGATATACCGGATCGTTGATCTGGCGGAGCATGTCGACGATCTCCGGTGGGTGGTCGATGTCGGCCAGAAGCTGCTCTCTCCAGGCGTCGTCGAGGTAGCCGCGCCGGTGCATGTTGCCAATGATCGTCTCAAGATAGTTTCGTTCGTCCGGGTGAACGAGATTATCGGCATGCGCTATGCCGATAATCGCCCGCCACATGTGAAACCGGTTGGATGAAAGGTCGGGGTCGCCCTTGCGGTATTGCTGCATCCGTCAAATCCTCAATGATATGGTTTTTCTGATCGCCCCGGAAATCCGTCGCGGGAACCTATAATACCGGCAAAAAACTTAAGGATCGATAATTCTGTGCGCGGGAACCGTCTGCCGGAGATTTTTAAAGATTTTTATCCATTTCCATGGTCTAATAAGGTCGAATTACCCGGTTTTCTGATTATTACCGCCATGATCGATTTCACGCCTCCGAAACGAAGTCCAATCCGGTTCCTGACAATTGGGTATGTCGCCGCTCTCACTATTATCGCGGCGATGTCGATTTGCATTCACGTGTTTCTCGATCAGGTCATAGCCGAGCAGAATAATTCGTCGGCGGTGGTCGCGGCCCGGCAGGCCAAGCTCTCTCAGCGCATCGCGTTGCATGCGTCCGATTATATCGCAGACCCGACAACGATCCTCCGCCAGCAGATCGAAGACGAGATCGACCTTATGGGTTATTCGCATGCAGGACTTCTATCTGGAAGCTCCTCACTCAACCTGCCTCCGGACAAGCCAGCGGATATCCAGAAAATATATGAAGATCTGCCTTACCGACTCGATTACCATGTCCGGACGTTTCTTGATGAAGCGCGAGCATTCCTCGAAGTCCCGCCGGGGCAGCTCAAGGAGAGTAACGCCCACTACCAGTATATCGTCGGTGCTTCGCAGGGGCCGCTATCCGCCGCGCTGGACGCTGCTGTGACGGCCTACGAAAACGACAGCGTCGAAAAGATCGCGCATCTTCAGTCCTACCAGCGCATGGCGCTGTTTGTGATATTCGCGACGCTCGTTGCGGAGGCATTTTTGATTTTCATGCCGCTCGTCCGTCGGGTGGAAGAGTACGCGTCGAAGCTGGAAATGTTGGCATCGACCGACCCTCTTACCGGAATAGACAATTATCGCAGCTTCATGCAAAAGGGTTTGAAAGAAATCCGGCGCAGCGTCAGATTGTCCAAGCCTCTGTGCGTGTGCGTACTCGATCTCGACTTTTTCAAGGACATAAACGACAAGTATGGTCACGGTGTTGGCGACACGGTGCTAAGGGAATTTTCGATCACGGTCCAGAAGTGCCTGCGGGTCGAGGATGAAGTCGGGCGGGTTGGCGGCGAGGAGTTTGGTCTTCTTTTGCCGCATACGCGTCTTTCTGACGCCCAGACCGTCGCAGAGCGCATTCGCCGGATTATCGAAATTACGCCCATCCGCATTCAGGATGAAAAGGATATCGGGGCTATGCAGTTAAACGCCTACCCACAAGATGTAGTATTCAACGTATCCGCTGGAACCGGGCCGATTTGTAAAGCCTGTTCGATCAGTCGATAG